>CALFSF010000518.1 GCA_937917025.1 uncultured Paraburkholderia sp. | reverse complement strand
CGAGCGCCGTATTGGCGAACGGGCCGGACGAATTCATCGTGCTCGCGATCCGCAATCCGAACGGCACGGGCTGGCCTTCGGAGGTCATGCCGGAGGCAAGCAGCCAGAACAGGTCCCAGTGCGGCGGTGAAACGAACTCGTAAATACCGTAGGCGCCCATCACGATGCTGCCGAAGATAAACGTGCTCAGCAGCACACGCTGGTAGTCCGGATACGCCTGCCATGTGCTGACAAAGCGAAAGCCCACCAGTGCCGGAAAGATCGCGTTGGCGAGCGCGAAGGTCGCGGCGGAAAAGCCCGCGCGCGTCACGCCGATCAGCCAGGTGTACAGCAACGCCGAGAGCACGAGCGCGAGCGGCATCGCGCGCCGCTGCCCGAGAATCTTCATGTCGGTGATGAGCGCAAAACCGGAGATCGCGGCGCACGCGAGCGGCGCCACCATGATCGTGCTGACCGGATTGAAACCGCCCGCGAAGAAGTCGCCGACGCGCCGGATTTCCGCCGACAGAAAAAATACCCAGCACGTGAACCCCAGGTAATGCGCCGGATGCACGCGATACAGCCACAGCGCGATCAGCACCGCGGCCGCCGGATAAAACAGTTCGACGAGCCGCCCCATGTGCATGAAGCACATCGCGAACATGAGGATGAACATGATGGCCGGCACCCAGACCGGACCGATGGGACTGTTCTTTTGCGCCTTGCGTGCCGGTCTCCGGCGCGCGCGAGGCGCAACGGGATCGAGTGCGGGATTGAACGGACGTGGCGAGGGCGACACAGCCGGGTCCGCCGCATGGGGCGGCACGAGCGGCGCGACGGCACGCGCGCCGGCGCCTGCCGGCACCCGGCCGCCCGCGCCCGGCGGCAGGCCGCCAGGAAAACCCGCGTCCGGGCTCACAGCAACTCGAACGTGCTGACGACCGACAGGCCGCCCCGCTCGCGGCGCAGCCCGCTGAAAATCGGCTGTCCGCCTCCGCGCGGCTGACGTCGCAGGCCGATGAACGGCGTGCCGTGATCGAGAAACGGTCCATCCGTCTTACGAAAGCCGAACTGCTCGTAGAAACCGCGCAGGCCGATCGGCGCCGTGAGCCGCACCACGCGGCCCGGCCAGCGCTCGGCAATCGCGTTCAGCGCGCGCTCGATCAATACTTCCGCCGTGCCGTCGCCGCGCCGCGCGGGGCTCGTCAATACCTTGTCGATCACCACTTCCGGGTCTTCCGCGTCGCCCGGCTGGATGCGCGCGTACGCCATGATCGGCATCGGGCGGCTCATGTCCTCGGCGGCGAAGATGTGCAGCGCGCCGTCGTCGTGGCCGTCCGCATCGAGATGGACGTGCCACTGTTCGACCACGAACACCGCGCTGCGTGCACGCAAAATCAGATACAGCTCGCGCGCGGTGAGGTGCTCGAACTCCAGCGTCTTCCAGTTCATCACGGTTTCCCCCAGACAGGTCGCGCAACGGCATGCACCCGTTGCCATGGCGACACCTTACGTCTGGAACCGGCGCGTTTCCGTGCGGAATCGCACTGACGCTCAACCTTGCCGGTCCGTTTAATACGTCAACCGATGCACAGTCCCGTTTGTTCGCGGCGCCGTGCGATGGGCCTGGATTCACCGGCGACGGGCCACACATAACCATGCCGGTGCGATGTCACATTTCCTGAAGGGGCTGAATTCCATGAAAACGGCACTGCGACGCATTCTTTCCGAATCGGCACGTCTCGACGTGGCGCCGGACACCCTGGCCGACGATGCCGATCTCTATGCGGCGGGGCTCTCCTCGCTCGCGACCGTCCATCTGATGCTGGCGATCGAAGATGAATTCGGCATCGAGATTCCGGACCGCATGCTGACGCGGCGTCTCTTTTCCAGCATCGATTCGCTGGCGGCCGCGGTGAGCGAGTTGCAACAGGCGCAGGCGGCAGCATGAACGCCCCGCTCGCGCAGGATGCCGTCGCGCCCGGGCGCGCGGATCCGCCGGCGCCTGCGCCGGCCCAGCCAGGCTCTCCCGCTCCGCTTTCCACAGTCGAAACCGAATCGGGCTGGCGCGCCGCGGCCCGCCGCGCCGCGCAGGTGGCCGCCCAGCACGCCGATTCGGTCGACCGTGAAGCGCGCTTTCCGGCGGAAGCGTTCGCCGCGCTGCGCGCCGAACGCCTGCTTTCGGCGATGATCTCGACGGAATTCGGCGGCGCCGGCCTGCCGCTCGCCGATATCGCGACAATCTGCGAAATCCTCGGACAAAGCTGCGCGTCGACCGCGATGGTCTACGCGATGCACCAGATCCAGGTCGCCTGCATCGAGGAACACGGCACGGCGCTCGCGTGGCAGCGCGACGTGCTCGCGCAGATCGTCGGGCGCCAGTGGCTGCTGGCGTCGGCCACGTCGGAGGAAACCATCGGCGGCAACATGCGCACGAGCGCCTGCGCGGTCGAAGTCGAAGGCGAGCGCTTTCGCATCGAAAAACTCGCGCCGACGATTTCGTACGGCGCGCACGCCGACGGCATTCTCGTCACCGCGCGGCGCACCGCCGAAAGTCCGGCGAGCGACCAGGTGCTGATCGTCGCGCTGAACGAAGGCATCGCGCTGGAAAAGCGCGGCAGCTGGGATTCGATGGGCATGCGCGGCACGTGCAGCGAGGGCTTTCGCCTCGTGGCGAGCGGCGTCACCGCGCAGATCCTGCCGACGCCCTTCGCCGAAATCGCCGACCAGACCATGCTGCCGGTCTCGCACACGCTGTGGGCCGCGGTCTGGACCGGCATCGCGACCGACGCCGTGAACCGCGCGAAAGCGTTCTTCCGCGCCCAGGCGCGCGGCAAGCCCGGGTTCGTGCCGCCGTGCGGCCCGCGTCTGGCCGAAGCCGTCGGCCTGCTGCAGATGATGCAGTCGCGCCTGTCGGTTGCGCTCGATGCCGCGCGCGTCGCGCGCCGCGCGTCGCACGGCACGCAGCAGGACGACGCGCCGCTCTCCGCGATGCTCGGCTTCGCGTCCGACATGAACACGCTGAAAACCAGCATTTCGACGATGGCGCTCAAGGTCGTTCACGAAGTGCTGATGATCTGCGGGATGGCGGGCTACAAGAACGGCACGGATTACAGCGTCGGGCGGCATCTGCGCGACCTGTACTCGGCGCCGTTGATGATCAACAACGACCGTATCGCACAGAACACGGCCAGCCTGCTGCTCGCGCAGCGGCCGGCCACTCCGGGGAGAGCATGACCATGAACACGATGACCGATGCGGCCGCGATCGCTGCCGCGCAGACGGACGCGTCGAGCTTTCGCGACGGACTCTTCTCTCACGGCATCCTGATCGATACCGGCGAAAACGGCCTGTACGGCCGCAGCCAGGTGTTCGAGAGCGTCGTGGACGGACTGAACGCGGCGATCACGCATCTGGGCGCCGACCAGCATCCGGAGTTCCTGCGCTTTCCGCCCGCGATGCGCCGCACGGACTTCGAGGACAGCGAGTATCTGAAGAGCTTTCCGAATCTCGCCGGCACGATCCACTCGTTCTGCGGCAACGAAGGCGACCACGTGCGCCTCCTGCGCTGCCTCGACGACGCGATGAAGGAAAGCGACGACGAGCGCAACGACGAGTGGATGAAATACCAGAAGCCGACGCGGCTCACGCTCACGCCGGCGGCCTGCTATCCGATCTATCCGGTCATCGCGCGGCGCGGGCCCGCACCGGCAAACGGCCATACGATCGACGTGCTGTCGTACTGCTTTCGTCACGAGCCGTCCATCGATCCGGGCCGCATGCAGATGTTCCGCCAGCGCGAATACGTGCGGATCGGCTCGCCGGAACAGGTGATGGCGTTCCGTCAGATGTGGATCGAACGCGGGTCGCTGCTGATCGACCTGCTG
Organism: uncultured Paraburkholderia sp.; assembly: GCA_937917025.1. GTDB lineage: Bacteria > Pseudomonadota > Gammaproteobacteria > Burkholderiales > Burkholderiaceae > Paraburkholderia. The sequence continues at coordinate 27,019 of CALFSF010000518.1, read as the reverse complement.
CGCCTGCCGGTCGAGGTCGATCTCGCGAACGATCCGTTCTTCGGGCGCGGCGGCAAGATCGTGGCCGACAGCCAGCGCGCGCAGGCGCTCAAGTTCGAACTGCTGATTCCGGTCGCGCTCGAGGACAGCAAGACCGCGTGCCTCTCGTTCAACTATCACATGGACCACTTCGGCGCGATCTGGAAGCTCGCCTGCGAAGACGGCTCGGTCGCCCATACGGGATGCGTCGGCTTCGGCATGGAACGCATCACGCTCGCGCTCTTTCGCCACCACGGCTTCGACGTGCATGCATGGCCCGACGACGTGCGCGGCCTGCTGTGGGGGGACACGAAAGCCCGCATCGACCACGGCCTTGCCGGAGCCGCGACATGAATTCACCGCTCACGACCGTCTGGACCCATCCCGAAGTGCGGCCGCAACGCGTGCACGAATCGCACGCGCTGCATCAGGGCGATCGCGTCTGGCAGGAGACCAACTGCTACGTCGACCTGTGGATCGAAGTGCTGCACGGCCTCGGGCTCGACCCGCGCGCCGCGTTCGCGTTCACGGTGACGCAGGACTTCGAAGGCGACCAGTTCACGTTCTTCAAGTTTCCGCTCGAGGACATCGAGCGGCTGTACGGCGTGCAGGTGCAGGAGCTGGCGATCTACGATTCGCTCGAGGATCGCGTGTTCGCGCAGACCCGGCGCGGCCACACGGTGCTCGTCGAAGTCGACGGCCACTATCTGCCGAATACGCGCGCGACGTCGTATAAACGCGAGCATCCGAAGACCACCATCGGCATCGATTTCATCGATCCGGTGCGCCGCAGGCTCGGCTATTTCCACAACACCGGCTATCACCAGCTCGACGGCGAGGACTACGACGGCGTGTTTCGCAAGCTGGCGCGCTTTGCCGGCCAGCCCGACCTGCTCTTTCCGTACGTCGAGTTCGCGAAGAACGCGCGGCCGGCGCTGGAAGGCGCGGCGCTCGCCGAGGCATCCGCCGGACTGCTGTGCGCGCATCTCGCACGCCGGCCGCTGCGCAATCCCGTTTCGATGTGGCGCGCGGTGTTCCCGGAACAGCTCGACCAGTTGCTCACGTGCGGCGAACCGTACTTCCACCTGTACTCGTTCAACCTGATGCGGCAGCTCGGCGCGAACTTCGAGTTTCTGTCGAAGTATCTGCAATGGCTCGCCGCGCAGGGTTACGACGTGCCGGAATCGATTCCGGCCGCCGCGCAGCAGATCTCGTCGGAATCGATGGTGATGCAGTTCCGGCTCGTGCGCGCGATGGCGCGCAAGCGCCACGATCCGTGCGAAGACTGCTTCGACGTGCTCGAAGCCGCCTACGAAAGCACGCTGCCGCCGCTCGCCGCGCTTGCGCTCTGACGATGTGCACGCGCGACCGGCATCGGCGTTCCTGCGGATGAGCCGGCCATGCGTGCGCCGCCGGATCTGCAAGACCGCGTGACGCGCCCCGACGACAGCGTCGGGCGCGTCTGGCCGCTGGCGCTCACGGCCGGCTGGCAGTGCGTGACGACGCCGGCGGGCGCGTGCGCGACCCCCGCCGACTGTCCGGACGACGGCTGGCTCGCGGCCCAGGTGCCGGGCACCGTCGCGTCCGCGTGGCGCGCGGCAGGCCGTCTCGACCCCGCGCATCCGCCGCGCTTCGCTTACGACGATCACTGGTACCGGCTCACGCTGTCCGGTCACGGACACCGGCGTCTGCGGCTGCATGGCCTCGCGTCGATCACCGAAGTGTGGCTCGACGCGACGCTCGTCCTGCGCTCCGACTCGATGTTCGAGGCACACGACATCGACGTCGAACTCGACGGCACGGCGACGCTCGCGCTGTGCTTCCGTTCGCTCACACCCGCGCTCGAAGCGCGCCGCACGCGGGCGCGCTGGCGGCCGAGGCTCGTCAGTCCGCCGACGCTGCGCAACGTGCGCACGACCCTCCTCGGCCACATGCCGGGCTGGTGTCCGCCGCTCCAGGCAGCCGGTCCGTGGCGCCCCGTCGAGCTGCTGGGCGGCACGCCGCACGCGTTCGATACCGTCGATCTGGCGAGCCGGCTGGAGGGTAGCGACGGCATCGTTTCGCTGACGTTGAGCTTTATCGACGAGCAGATTCCGGCACCCGCCGCGCATCTGACATGCGGCGGCGTCGATGCGGCGCTCACCTGGCGCGACACACGCACGCTGACGGGCTCGCTGCGCATTCCCGACGTCGAGCGATGGTGGCCGCATACGCACGGCGTGGCGCGCCTCCACGACGTGTCCCTGAGGCTCGGCGACGCGCCCGCGCCGATCGAACTCGGCCGGATTGGCTTTCGCACGGTCGAAGTCGACCATGGCGCCGATGGCGAGGGGTTCGGCCTCGTCATCAACGGCGTGCCGGTGTTCTGCCGCGGCGCCTGCTGGACGAGCGCCGATCTCGTCACGCTCACCGGTTCGCCCGCGCAGCTCGAACATGCGTTCGCGCTCGCCCGTGATGCAGGCATGAACATGTTGCGCGTGGGCGGCACGATGGTCTACGAGTCCGACGCGTTTTACGCGCTCGCCGACCGTTTCGGCATCCTCATCTGGCAGGATTTCGCGTTCGCGAATTTCGATTACCCGACCGATGATTCGTTTACCGGACAGACGACGCGCGAAGCGAGCCAGTTTCTTGCCCGCACGCGCCGCCATGCGTCGCTGGCCGTGCTGTGCGGCGGCAGCGAAGTCGAGCAGCAGGCCGCGATGTTCGGCCTGCCGCCGGCCATGCGCGCGCAGCCGCTCTTCACCGAACGCCTGCCCGCCCTCGTCGCGGCGTTGCGGCCCGACGTGCCTTACGTCGTCAACTCGCCGTCGGGCGGCACGTGGCCGTTCTCGACGCGGCGCGGCGTGACGCACTACTACGGCGTGGGCGCCTACATGCGCCCGCTCGACGACGCGCGCCGCGCGCAGGTCCGCTTCGCGGCCGAATGCCTCGCGTTCGCGAACGTGCCCGACGACGCCACGCTCAACGACGCGACGGGCACGATCCATCAGCACGATCCGCGCTGGAAAGCCGCGGTGCCGCGCGACCCCGGCGCCGGCTGGGATTTCGACGACGTGCGCGATCATTACCTGCACACGCTCTATGGCGTCGAGCCCGCGCGGCTGCGTTACGAAGACCCGCAACGCTATCTCGACCTGTCGCGCGCGGTGCTCGCCGAGGTGATGACCGACGTGTTTTCGGAATGGCGCCGGCATGGCGCGTCGTGCCGCGGCGCGCTCGTGTGGCAGTTCCAGGATCTGCGCGCGGGCGCCGGCTGGGGTCTCGTCGATGCCACCGGCCGGCCGAAAAGCGTCTGGCACGCCCTTGCGCGCACCTTGCAACCCGTGCAGTTGCTGATCACCGACGAAGGTCTCGACGGCCTCGACCTTCATCTCATCAATGAGACGGACACGGCGATCGCCGCGCAACTCGAGATCGTGAGCCTGCGCGATGGCGTGCAGAAGGTTGCATCCGCATCGGTCGCCGTGACGCTGCCGGCGCGCGGCACACAGTGTCTGCGGGCGTCCGACTGCCTTGGCCAGTTCTTCGATTTCACTTACGCGTATCGCTTCGGGCCACGTTCGCACGACGTAACGATCGCTACATTACGGGATGTTTCAGACGCACGCGTGCTGTCCGAGGCGTTTCATCTGCCCGACCGCGGCGTCCAGAACCGCTGCGAGGTGCCCGTCGACGTCGCGCTCGAGCCCGTCGGGCAAGGCTGGCAGCTGGTTGTAATGGCGCATCGCTTCGCCCGTGCCGTGCACGTCGTCGACCCGCACTTTCGGGCCGCGCACGATGTGTTTCATCTCGCGCCGAACCGGCCGCAAACGATTCCCCTCATCAGGCTCGACGCAAGCGATACAACATCGCGCCCGCAGGGCGAACTGCGCGCCATCAACGCGCTCGGCCCTGTGTTCTACGGCTGAGCCAGTCGCAGCCGTGAATCAGTAACGGCAGACCTTCCGGGTTGCGAACCAGTTTTGAATCACTTCTGTCACGCGGCGAAGGCGAGTGGCGCAGTCCGGTGTAGCGGGCGTTACAGCGCCGTACTGGTTTGCGCACGGTCCACGAACCCAATCCGATCAACGACTTGGCACGTACGAAAACGCGCTGGAGCCCACCCTCGCCACGAATCGTGTTTGCAGATGTGAAACAAAAACCGTCGTTTTTCGAGATGCCCGACGCGCCTGCGGTTCGCCGCACCGCACGCGCGCTCACTTTCGATCTCGCTGGCACACAACTCGCTTAGAGGTGAGCGCGACAAAACAAGCGCTACCGTACACGAGGTCAATTACATCGGTCGCGCAACGGGACATACGGGGCCGGGACTGCACATTCACAACCGCTCGCCAGGCGGTTAGCCACAACGGAATGCAGTAGCCGGATCAAAAAACAGAAGACGCGCACTACGCGGCTTCGTGCGAGGACCAAATCATGTTGACGCTCCAATCCGATCTGCACGGCAACCATCTGCTGGGCGCACTGCCCTCTCATGAATGGCAGGCCATCGCGCCTCATCTCGAACTCGTTCATCTGCGTGCCGAACAATTGCTGTGCGATTCCGGTCAGCGCATTCACCACGTGTATTTCCCGACCAGCGCGATCATCTCGCTGCTCTCCACGATGGAAGACGGCGGCTCGGTCGAAATCGCCGCGGTGGGTTGCGAAGGCATGACCGGCGTACCGGTCCTGACCGGCGGTGAAACGATGCCGAACCGCGTGCAGGTGCAAAGCGCCGGCTTCGCCTATCGCATGACGTCGCAATGCCTGCGTCAGCAGTTCGCGCGCTCGGATCTGATCCGCCGCCTCATGCTGCTCTACATGCACGCCCTTCTCACGCAGGTCGCGCAAACCGCCGCGTGCAACCGCCATCACTCGCTCAGCAAGCAGCTGTGCCGGTGGCTCCTGATCGAAGTGGATCGCGTTGCGTCGAACGATCTGACCGTCACGCAGCAGCTGATCGCCGACATGCTCGGCGTGCGTCGCGAAGGCATCACGGAAGCAGCGGGACGTCTGCATGCCGAAGGCCTGATTCATCACAGCCGCGGCCATATCCGCATTCTCGATCGCCACGCGCTCGAATCGCGTGCCTGCGAATGCTACGGGCTCGTCAAGCGCGAGTTCGACCGGCTGCTGCCGCGTCTGCATCAGGCCGAGGCTGTGACCTGAACGGCGACGTGGCGGGGGCCATACCATGCTCTTCAAGCACATAGCGCGCGCGCTCGACGCCCTCTTCGTCATCACGGGCGCGCTGATCGCCCACTGGATGCGCTTTTCGACGCCCATCGAACTGTCGGACAGCGAGCGGCTCGTGATCGCGCTGTATTGCGCGCTCGTGCTGCTGCTGTTCCCGGGCTTTGGCGTGTACGACACATGGCGCGGCAAGTCGCTGCCCGCGATGCTCGCGCGCGTGCTGGTCGCGCTCGTCGCGGCATCCGCGATCGGACTCGTGCTGGTCTTCACGCTGCACAGGATGGATGCGGTGTCGCGGCTCTGGTACGGCTCGTCGACGCTGATTGCCGGCGGTCTCATCATCACGACCAAACTGGTCGCGCATCTGCTGCTGCGTTACGTGCGCCGTCGCGGCCTGAACTACCGGACAGTGGCGATCGTCGGCACGCCGGGCTTCGTGCGCATGCTGCTCGCGCATCTCGAACACGCGCCCGAAGCGGGTTTCAAGCCGGTGTTCGTGCTCGATACGAGCACCGATCCGGAATACGCCGATGCGGCCAGTACCCGCATGCATCATGTGCCCGTGCTGACCGACGTCGACGCGTTCGTGAAAAAGACGCGCACCGACGAAGTCAACGAAGTGTGGCTCGCGTTGCCGCTTTCCGAAGAGCGCACGATCTATCGCTTCACGAAGCTCTTTCGCGACGACTTCATCAACCTGCGTTTCATTCCTGACGTACGAAGCCTTTCGCTGTTCGACCGCGCGATCGTCGAGATTCTCGGCCTGCCGACGATCAACCTGAGCGCGTCGCCGATTTCGCCGCCGCAACTGTGGCCCAAGCTGGTTTTCGACCGCCTGTTCGCGCTCTTCGTGCTGACCGTCCTCGCGCCGCTCTTCGCGCTGATCGCCGTCGCGATCAAGCTGAGTTCGCCTGGGCCCGTGTTCTTCACGCAGATGCGCAAGGGCGCGGACGGACGGCCGTTCGAGATCTACAAGTTCCGTTCGATGACCGTGCATCACGAAGCGGCGGGCCACGTGACCCAGGCCAGCCGCAACGACACGCGGGTGACGCGGCTCGGCGCGCTGCTGCGCAAGACGAGCCTCGACGAGTTGCCGCAGTTCGTCAACGTGTTGCGCGGCCAGATGTCGGTGGTCGGGCCGCGGCCGCATGCGCTCGAACACGACGACCTGTACAAGGAACTCGTCTACGGCTACATGCACCGCTATCGCATCAAGCCGGGCATCACCGGCTGGGCGCAGGTGAACGGCTATCGCGGCGCGACGACGAAAGTCGAGAAGATGGAATCGCGCGTGAAGTTCGACCTCTTCTACATACATAACTGGTCGTTCTGGTTCGACATCCGGATCGTGTTCATCACGATCTTTAAAGGTTTTGTCGGCCGCAACGTCTATTGATTCTGTTTCACCGGGGATTCATCGTGAAGGTTTCTGTGATCGTGCCGACATGGCGGCGTACCGCCGATCTCGCCCGATGCGTCGCGGCGCTCTGCGCGCAGACACGCCGCGTCGACGAGCTGGTCGTCGTCGCGCGCACGGAAGATCACGCTTCACTTCAGTGGCTCGAACAGTTCCAGAAAACGCCCTGCGACACGCCGCTGCGCGTCGCGCTCGTTCGCGAGCCCGGCGTGGTGGCCGCGTATAACCGCGGCATCGAGGCCTCGACCGGCGACATCGTCGGCTTTACCGACGACGATGCCGCGCCGCACGCCGACTGGGTCGAGCGCATCGTCGCGGCGTTCGCGCACGATCCGCTTCTGGGCGGCTTCGGCGGACGCGACATCGTTCACGAACGCAACGGTATTCTCACCGGCGAAAAACAGGCGGTGGGCGTCGTGAGCTGGTACGGGCGCGCGGTCGGCAATCATCACATCGGCATTGGCGAGCCGCGCGACGTGCAGATACTCAAGGCCGTCAACATGGCGTTTCGCCGCCGGGCCATCGGCGCGGTGCGCTTCGATCCGCGGCTGCGCGGCAGCGGCGCGCAGGTGCATTGCGAAATGGCGTTCTGCCTCGACGTGATGCGCCGCGGCTGGAAGCTCATCTACGATCCGATGCTGCTCGTCGAACACTACCCGGCACAACGCAGCGACGAAGATCAGCGCTACACGTTCAACGACACGGCGTTTTACAACGCTTCCTTCAACCTCCGTCTCATCATGTGTGAACACCTGCCGCCGCTTGGCAGGGGGATGTTCGTCGTCTATGCATCGCTGATCGGCAACCGCGCGGATCCGGGGCTTGCGCGCGCCTTGTCGCTGGTGCTGGCCGGTGAAAGTCTCACGGTCGCGCTGCGTAAATGGTGGGTCGGATTACGCGCAATGCGCGGCGCGTGGCGCGAAGCCATGCGTCAGGCGTGAAAGGCAATACCCGCTAACGCGAGGGACCACTATGATTATCAAAACATTATCAGCCAGCCTGCTCCTGATGAGTCTGGGAGCCTGTTCGCTGGCGCCGGGGCCGTATCTCGACCGCGATCGTCTCGACCAGACCGAGGAGCCGACCTATGCATCCGTGAAATACCAGGTCAAGCCGATCGACATCGCGTACTTCGCGCAGGAACGCGCGGCCACGCAGCCGTCGAAGTGCCCGCTGACGTGCCTGACAAAAGATGAACGCGACCAATATGCCTACAAGGTCGGCATCAACGACCAGCTCACCATCATCGTCTGGGACCACCCCGAGCTGACGGGCGGCGGTGGCGGATTCGGCAACGGCGGCGGTGGCGGCGCGGGCGGCAACACGCCCGCGCCACTGCCGCAGGGCAATGCCGGCAATTCCGCCGCGCTCTCGCCGGCGGCCGGCGGCATCACCAGCAGCGTCGGCGGTGTCGAAGGGGGGCTTGTCGTTCGCGTCGCCAATAACGGCACGATATTTTTTCCGCGCGTCGGCCGCATCAAGGTCCTCGGCATGAAGGCGGAGCAGATCCAGGATCTGCTGACCCGACGCCTTTCGAAGGAGATCAAGAATCCCCAGCTCGACGTGCGCGTCTCGGGCTTTAACAGCCAGGTCATCCAGATGACCGGTAACGTGCGCAGCCCCACCGCCGAATCGATTACCGACCTGCCGCTTTCCGTCGTCGATGCGATCAACCGCGCGGGCGGCGCGCTACCCGATGCCGACCTGCAGAACGTCGGCATCACGCGCGACGGCAAGCGCTATCTGGTCGACGTCGCGGCGCTGCTCGAAACAGGCGACCCGCAGCAGAACGTGATCCTGCAGGACGGCGACATCGTCGATGTGCCGGACCGCTCGAACAGCCGCGTCTTCGTGCTCGGCGAAGTCGTGCATCCGACGTCGCTGCCGATGAATCGCGGCAAGCTGTCGCTCGCCGACGCGTTGACGGGCGCGAACGGCATCGACGTGAAGACGGGCGATCCGCGTTTCATCTACGTGGTGCGCGGCGCGTTCAATCCGGCGCTCGCGCCCATCACGCAACCGCCCGCGGCAGTGCCTGTTTCGGCGAAGCCCAATATCAAGGACAGCGCGCTCGTGCCGCTCGTGTACCGCCTCGACATGACGCAGGTCGACGCGATCATGTTGATGACCCGGTTCGAATTGCAGCCGCGCGACGTGGTCTACGTGCAGGTCGCGAGTTCCGCACGCTTTAACCGCTTCCTCGACCAGCTGACGCCGACTATCCAGACCATCTTCTTTACCAAAGAACTGGTCCACCCCTGATCCAGGGCATGCGAGAGAACCCTATGAGCACCTACGACACGCTTGACCCCTCGCCCGCGCCAGGAAGCGACGAGGAGGAAGTAGTACGGGACCTGGTCCGGATCGTTTTCGAGCAGATCTGGTGGGTGCTCGGTATCGCCGGCACGGTCATCCTGCTGTCGGTCATCTACGCAAAGACCGCCGTTCACATCTATTCGGCCGATGCGATGATCCAGGTCGAGACGCCGACGTCGAGCACGTCGAGCGCCGCTGCCCTGTCCGCGCTGACCACGGCCGGCGGCAGCGCGCCGCGTACCGACGCGGAGATCGAGATCATCCGCAGCCGGACCGTGGTGGAACCGGTGGTCGAGCAGTTCAAGCTGAACTTCTGGACAGCCGAGAACCGGGTGCCGTACCTCGGCGCGATTTCCAGGCTCTTCGCGCATCGAGGCAAGCCGCTTTCAGCGTGGTTCGGCATGACGTCCTACGCGTGGGGCGGCGAAATCTTCGCGGTCGACTCGATCACGGTGCCCAAGGCCCTGGAGGGCGTGAAACTGACCTTGATCGCCGGGAGCAACGGCGCCTACCAGCTGCTCGACGGAAACCGGCGCCCGCTCCTGAGCGGTGTCGCCGGCGAGCCCGCGACGGGGAGCGGCGTCGCGCTACTCGTCAAGCAGCTCGTCGCGCGCCCGGGGACGGAATTTTTCGTCACGCGCACCAACCAGCTCGATGCGGTGCTCGGCCTTGCCGGCAGCCTGCAGGTGAGCGAAAAAGGCCACGACACGGGAATCGTGCAACTGTCGTACTCCGGTGTCGATCCGAAGCTGATCACGGCGATCACGAACGCGGTCGCGCTCTCGTACATGCACCAGCGGACCGAGCGGGCCCAGGAAGAAGCCAGCAAGATGCTGTCGTTCCTGAACAGCGAGCTGCCGCATCTGCGCGACGAACTGAAACGCTCGGAAACGGCGCTTTCGGAGTACCAGGCGCGCGTCGGCACGTTTCAGCCGACCCAGGAAGCGCAGGTGTATCTGTCCGGCGGTCTCCAGTACGAAAAGGAGATCGCGTCGCTCAGGATCCAGCGGGCCCAGTTGCTGCAACGGTTCACGCCCGACAGCCTCGAGGTACAGACGATCGACGCGCAGATCGCCGCGATGGGACGCGAGAAATCGCTCTTCGAGGACCGTTTCAAGACCTTGCCCGGCACCGAGCGCCAGGCGATGTCGCTGCAACGCGACGCGAAGGTCGCGGAGGAAGTGTATGTCGCGCTGCTCAACCGGATCCAGGAACTGTCGATCACGCGGGCGGGCACGATCGGCAACGTCCATATCGTCGACGAGGCGCTGGTGCCGTCCGCACCGGTCAAGCCAAAGGCCGCGCTGATCATCTCGGGCGGCACGATGCTCGGCGTCATTGCCGGCATCGGCTTTGCCATCGTGCGCCGCAAGTTCCTGACGGGTGTCGCCGATCCCGACATGGTGGAACGGCGCTTTCGCGTGCCGGTGCTCGGCTCCATTTCGTATAGCGTCGAGCAGGCGCGTGCCGACCGTCTCGCGTACGAAAGGAAACAGGCTGCGTTGCAGCGTCCCCAGGGCTGGGCCCGGCTCGCCAGTCCGTCGATGCCGAACACGGCCAGTCTTTCCGGCTTCATGCGTCGCGTGATACCGCGGCTGCCGGGTGCGGGCGCGGTATCGGCAGCGCGGGAAGCCCCGGTCGTGCTGCACGGCGAGCACACGCCGACCCGGCCGCTGCTCGTGAAGATGAATCCGTTCGACGTGTCAGTCGAAGGATTGCGTGGCCTGCGCTCGGCACTGCAATTCGGTCTCGTCGATGCGCCGAACCGCATCGTGTGCCTGACGAGTCCGGCGCCGTCGGACGGCAAGAGCTTCCTGTGCGCCAATCTGGCGACACTGCTGTCCGAATCGGGCCGGCGGGTGCTGCTGATCGATGCGGATCTGCGGCGCGGACGGCTCGCTCAATATTTCGGCAGTTCACCGGAAGGCGGACTGACCGAACTGCTGACCGGCCAGATCGACGTCGAGACCGCGGCGCGCGCGACCGGTGTGGAGGGGCTGCATTTCATCGGCGCGGGCGCCTACCCGCCCAACCCTTCCGAAATTCTCGCGTCGTCGCGTTTTGCGCATGTCATTCACCGGCTCGAACAGGAGTTCGACATCGTGCTGGTCGATACGCCGCCGCTCCTCGCAGTGGCGGACGCCGCGGTCGTCGCCAACATCGCCGGCTCGACGATTCTCGTGATGCGCGCGGGCGTCCACACGGAACGCAATATCGACGAATCGCTAAAGAAACTCCGGCGCGCGCGGGCCCGCATCATCGGAAGCGTGATGAACGCCATGCAGATCAAGCGCGGCGGCCGCTACGGCTCTTACGACTACGCTTACGCGCACACCTATACCGTGGCGATGCCGACGGACGAACCCAAAGACGAGTGACACCGCCGTATCGAAGATGTGATGGCCGTGCCCGGCGCACAATCCGGGCACGGCCTTTTTTCTGGTGCGTCGCGGGTTTGTTTCCGGGAAATGCATGCGGGACGACAGCCGGGGAAGCCCTGCCGGCCGCACGCAAGGGCTACCGAGCGGCCGCCGTAAACGCGGAACGCCGGCGGCGGGCCGGCGTTCCGTTCAGCTTCGTTCGTCCTTGCGACGATTCACCTGTCAGCGATTCATCTGTCAGGACAGGCAGACATACTGCCGGTAGCTATATTTGCGCAACGCCGGGAAACGGGCGAGGAGCCGGTCGAGCGCCAGCGCCGGCCCGTGCAGACGGCCGCGCAGCAGGTAGGTCGACGCCATCTGGATGAAGATCATCTCCGGAAATTCCGTCGTCACCGTGAAATGCCTGCGCAGTTCATTGACCTCGCGCGGCGCGAGCGGCGACTCGTCGACGTCGCCGTACTTCGGAACCCATAACTTGCCGATGACGTTATCGCGAAACCACATCATCGTGTCGCTCGCGCCATTGTTCTCCCAGAAGAACGCACGGCCGCCGGGCTTGATCGTCGCCCGCAACACGGCGCCGAACTGATCGAACGGTTCGATGTGGTGCAGGATCATCGAACCGAATACGCAATCGACCTGCGGCAATGTCGCGAGATTCTGCGCGGCAAGCACGACGGGCCGGATATTGTCGATGCGATGCTCCGCGCAATAGCGCTTCAGGTTGCCGATGGCGAGCGGGCTCAAATCGACGCTGATCACGTCGGCGCCGAGCGACGCGAAAAAGAGCGACGACGCGCCCGCGCCGCAGCCGAGATCGACCAGCGTCTTGCCGCGTAGCGGGCCAAAGTGCTCGACCGCGCGGCGATACACGGGACAATCGAGATCCGGCATGTCGACAAGGCGACTGCTGTCTTCGCTGCGTGCGCGAAACAAACCGTCCCAAAACTCAGTAGCCTGTTGCATCGATTGCTCCTTGCATCCATTGCCGGCATTCGCGGCAGGTTCAATTGACTTCAAGCGGCGCGGGATCGCGCGTCGACATTATTGCTGGACGGCCGATACCGCACTGTTCGCGCACGCACGCTCGATGCGGGCGCGTCAAGCCTGGTGGAACGCGGCGGCTGGCAGCGGGGTAGCTATCGCGTGGCTATCGGGCAGCCTGCCGGTATCGGCCGGCTAGCGTCCCCACGTTCCGCGTCGCGCGGAGTCGCCGGGCCACGCGTCGACAGGCGTTACTTCGACGCGCGGGCGCGTACCCGCCGCGGCAATCGTGCGCGTGACTTCAAGCATGAACTTGTGCCGGAACGTGGCCGCTGAAAACCGCTCGGCGTTCGCGCGGCACGCGGCGGCCGTGATCAGCGTGTGTTGCCGCTCGAAGCGCTCCAGCGCCTCCAGCAGCGAAGCAACCGTTTGCCGTTCGAAATAGACGCCCGTCGGGCACGGTTCGCCCAGCGGGATCACCGTTTCGAGCGCGCCGCCCTTGCCATAGGCGATCACCGGTGTGCCGCACGCCTGCGCCTCCACGGAAACAATGCCGAAATCCTCCTCGGCGGCAAACACAAACGCCCGCGCACGCTGCAGGAGGTCACGCAGCACCTCGAAGGGTTGATATCCGAGGATCTGCACGTTCGGTCCTGCCTTTGCGCGAATCGACGCCATCTCCGGACCGTCGCCGACAACCACCAGCCGGCGGCCGGGTGTCGCCGTGAACGCCTCGACGATCAGCGACATCCGCTTGTACTGCACCATGCGCGAAGCGGCCAGGTAAAAATCATCCTTCTGCGCGCACACATCGAATCTGTTCACGTCGACGGGTGGCGCGATCACGGTCGCGTCCCGGCGATAAGCCTTCTGGATCCGGCGCGCGACGAACTCCGAGTTCGCGATCAGCCGGTCGACGCCGTTCGTCGAGTGCGTATCCCAGCCGCGCAGATAGTGCAGCAGCGCGCGGGTCGCCCAGGACCGCGGCCCGCGCGTGAGCTTTGCCTCACGCAGGTATTGGTGCTGCAGGTCCCACGCATAGCGCATCGGCGAATGCACGTAGCTCACGTGCGTCTGGTCCGGACCGACCAGCACGCCCTTGGCGACCGCATAGGAGCTCGAAATGACGAGATCGAAGCTCGACAGATCGAGCTGCTCGATGGCGAGCGGCATGAGCGGCAGATACATCCGGTAGTGGCGCCGTGCAAACGGCAGACGCTGGATGAAGCTGGTGGTGACGTTCTTGCCGTGAACCGGCGCACGGTCCTCGAGAAAATCGACGAGACTGAACAGCTCCGCATCCGGAAAGCAGTGAATGATGTGCTCGAGCACCTTCTCCGCACCACCGGGCGACACCAGCCAGTCGTGGACGATCGCGACTTTCATGATTTCCGTACCAGGAGAAAAGCAGACCTGGCCAGTGTAAGCGGCCGTTTTGCGGCCGTGCGTGCGCGCGGCCACACAGCACGCACGCCGCTTTGCGAATAATGAGGACTCGTCGGGCGGCCGGCCTGCGCGCCGCGCCCTGCCCGCCCGATTCCGCATTTCTCCTGGCGCACGACGATGAACGCTCCTGACCTGATCCGCCGTTTCCAGCCAGCCAAAGCCGGCGCGGCGGCGCTGCCCGCCGAAGCCGGCGTATACGACGGCCCGCGCACGCCAACGGTGCTCTTCCTCGATCAGACCGGCCAGATGGGCGGTGCCGAATTCGCGCTGTTGCCGCTCGCCGAAGCATGCACGGCGCGCGGCGAGGTCGTGCTGCTGGCCGACGGGCCATTTCGCGCACGGCTCGAGGAACACGGCGTGTACGTGAAGGTGTTGAGCGACGCGCGCGTCTCGAACCTCGACCGCGAAGCCGTGCGGCTCAACCTGCTTTCCGCGGTGCCGGGCATCCTGAGGCAGATACGGGCGATCGCACGCGAGGCGCGGCGCTTCGACGTGCTCTTCGTCAACACGCAGAAGGCGATGGTGCTCGGCGCGCTCGGCAAGCCGCTGCACCGGCGCCCGGTGATCTGGTTTCTGCACGACATCATGTCGCGCGCGCACTTCGGACGCGTGCAGTTGCTGGTCGTCAAATGGCTCGCGCGTTACGTGGTGGATCAGGTCGTGGCCAACTCGCGCGCCTCGGCCGAAGCCCTGAGCGCGCTGGCCGGCATCCCGGCCGAACGCATTCCGGTGATTCCGAATGGCATCGACGCCGCCGCCTTCCACAAGGTCGACGCGGATACCGCCGACGACCGCGCCGCGCTGCGCCGCCGCCTGGGCCTGCCGGAGGACGCCTACCTTGCCGGCCTCTTTGGCCGCCTCGCTCCGTGGAAAGGTCAGCACATCGCGCTGCAGGCACTCGCGAAGCTTCCCGACGTGCACCTCGTGCTGGTTGGCGCGCCGCTTTTCGGCGAACACGCGTATGCCGACGGTCTGCGCCTGCAGGCCGAAGAACTCGGCGTGACCGGGCGCGTGCATTTCGCGGGCTTTCGCGACGACATGCCGGCCTGGATGAAAGCGATGGACGTGATCCTGCACACGTCGATCGATCCCGAACCGCTCGGGCGCGTGGTGATCGAGGGCATGCTTGCGGGGCGCCCGGTGATCGCGGCCGCCGCGGGCGGCGTGCTGGAGATCGTGCAGGACGGCCACAACGGCCTTCTCACGCAACCCGGCGACGTGGACGGCATCGTCGACGCCATCGACGCCCTTCGCCTTCGCCCGGACGTGGCGCGGCGTCTCGCGAGGCAGGGGACGATCGACGCGCAGCGCGATTTCTCGCTCGAAACCTACCTGAGCAGAATGACCCAGGCGATTGCACGCGCGGTGCGGTGAGGCACGCACGTCAGCCCCGCGACCGCTCGGCGCCAGCCGCCTTCATGTCGTGCAGCGCGGCCAGCATGGCAAGATGCGCGCGCTCCACGGCCACCTCGTCGTCGGTCATCGCGTTGCAGGCCTGCGCGCCCATGATCACGCCAAGACACAACCCATAGTTGCCCGCGAGCACGCTTGCCACCGTCGAATTGCATTTCATGCGCTCATACGCGACGTCGAGCGTGCGCCTCAATTTGCCTTGCATCGTCACCGGACTCTCCTTTCTGCCTTCAATACCGACGAAAGAAGCGTACCCGTGCGCGCGCCGAAGCGTAACTGGCCGGATGGCCTATAGCGGTCGCGCGAAAGATCGGGCACATTGAAAAAGCGCCGCGTGCCAGGGGGCAGCGCGGCGCTTTTTAGCGGACCCAACGTGATGCAGCAGATTCAGTTTCTTTCGTACACGATTGTCTCGACACCCGTGTCGCCGCCAAGCAGGCAGATATCGGCGCCGCGCCCGGCGAAGAGGCCCACCGTCACCACGCCCGGCCACGCGTTCACGTGCATTTCGAGCGTGCGCGGGTCGCTGATGCGAAGACCCTTGACGTCGAGAATCTCGTTGCCGTTGTCGGTCAGGAACGGCGTGCCGTCCTTCTGCACGCGAACCACCGGCACGCCGCCCATCGCCGTGATGCGCCGGCCAATCGCGGTGCGCGCCATCGGCACGACCTCGATTGGCAGCGGAAACGTGCCGAGCACGTCCACGCGCTTGCTGGCGTCCGCGATGCAGACGAACACTTCCGACACGGAAGCAACGATCTTCTCGCGCGTCAGCGCCCCGCCGCCGCCCTTGATCATGGCGCCGCTACCGTCGATCTCGTCGGCGCCGTCGACGTACACCGTCAGCGACTCGATCTCGTTCAGATCGAACACCTTGATGCCGTGCGACTGCAGGCGCGCGGTGGTGGCGTGCGAGCTGGACACCGCGCCGCGATAGCGCTGCTTCGTCGCGGCCAGCGCATCGATGAAGCAGTTCGCGGTCGAGCCCGTGCCGACACCGATCACGGCGCCCTGGGGCACATGGGCATTCACGTAGTCGGCAGCGGCCTGGCCGACCAGTTGCTTGAGTTCGTCCTGAGTCATGGGGATGTAAGGCGGGCGTGAGTAAAAACGTGAGTTTACCGGAAGCTCAGGGGGCCGGCGGCGGCGGCGCCTCGGGGCCGATGTACTTGTCGAGCAGCGCGTCCGCGATCGCTTCGGTTTCGGCGTCGGGGTTGCCCGCGTAATCGCGCGGCCGGAAGTGCATCTGGAACGCGGCGAACACGCGGCGGGCGCGCGCGTCGAGCACGCCGTCGGTGGCCGTCTCGTAGCCGTAGCGCGCAAGCCGGCGCTGCAGGCCGGCTACGTCGACGGGTTGAGCGGGGTCGCGTCCGGCAAGATGCGCGCTCACGGCAGCGGCATCCGGCCATGCGCCGACGCCCGCGTCGTAGAGCTGCTTCCACGGAAACAGCGGGCCGGGATCGATCTTGCGTTGCGGCGCGATATCGCTGTGACCGACCACGCGTGTCGGCGGAATGCCGTAGCGCGAGACGATGTCTTTCGCGAGGCGGATCAGCGCGTCGACCTGCGCCGGCGGATACGGCTGCCAGCTACGGCCCTCGGGGGTATCGACAGGGCCGAGGTTGACGTTCTCGATGCCGATCGACGCAGCGTTCAGTTCGGTCGTGCCCTGCCAGTAGCTGGTGCCCGCATGCCACGCGCGCTGGCTCTCGGGCACCAGCTGGAAAACCACGGGCTCGCCGTGCTCGATCCTGGGCGCGTCCGGCACGACGTAATGGGCGCTGACGCCTTCCGTGGTCAGCACCTGCAGCGACTTCGCCTCGTCGATCTCGGTGTAGTGCATCACGAGAAACCGCACGCGCGAGTCGGCGTTCCGCGCATGCCGGCTTGTGTCGGCAACGTAGGTGCCGCGCTCGACCATCGTCGTCGTGCAGGCGGCGAGCAGCGCGGTGAAGAGGGCGAGCGTCGTCGCGCGCATGAGGCACTTAATGCGGGCGCGATTCACGTCAATTGAATTCGAATTCATTCGTCACTGCGTAGCCGCGGGCACCGGGGTTCGATGATTTTTGTCGACGCCCGCGCGATTGAAATGAAACGTGTCATGCACGGACGGATTGCGCGCTGAGTCAGGTCACAACCGCTTTCCGCGCGCGAGTCCGCACGTATGAAGCGCGGACGCTTACGTCTTCATGAACGCCCCATGCTGCCGGGCATCCCGCGAACAACGCAACGCAGACCACGCTGGCCGACATTCTAGTCGGGTATCGGGATGATAGTCGTGTCAGCTCACCGGGGCGCAACGAGTCAATCGACAGTCAACGCACCGCGCAGCGCCTCCAGAAAGCGCAGATACGCGGTCGCACCCGGATCGGGATGGCCGATGCTGCGCTCCTGCACCCAGGCCGCCCGCCCCTTTTGCGACTGCAAACCGGCCGTCGCGTCGATCCTCTCGCGTGCCGTATCGATCATCAGGGCAAGCAGCGCGTCCGCCTGCCCCTGCGACGTCTCCAGCACATCCAGACTGGGCACCAGCGCATCGAGCACGGTCTTGTCGCCGACCTTGCTCTTGCCGCGTTCGGTGATGCGCGCCGCCACCGCGCGGCCGATGGCCAGTGCCTCGTCCTTGCCGGCCGAAGACCTGCCCGACACCGTCTTCGCGGCGGCGAGCAGGCCGCCGCCGATCAGCGCGGCAAACGTCGACGGATTCGCCGTCGAGAAGGCCTTGCCGGCGGCAAGCAGGACGTCGTTGAGCGCGGCGTCGGCGGGCAATGCCGCGAGCGCCGCGACGACCGCCGCCGAGCCGGCCTGCACCGTGATGCCGAGGTCGCCGTCCCCGAGTGCCGCATCAAGTTCGCGGAGCTCCTCCGCATGCGCGGGAAGCGTCGATAGCGCACGGCTCAGCACAGCGCGCAATTCGCTGCAGGAAACACTCATGCCACTCTCCTTTTAAATCGGCCCGAAACCGGCCCCGAACAGCGATCAGGCCGGAGACCAGTCATGAAAGAGCGGCGAACGCGCGGGCGCGGCGAGCAGCGCTTCGAGCTCGTCGTCCAGCAGCATGACCGTGATCGACGCACCCGCCATCTCCAGACTCGTCACATACTCGCCGACATACGAGCGCGCGATCGTCAGCCCCTGGCCGGCAATCGCCGCCGCCGTGCGCCGGTACAGCAGATACAGTTCCTCGAGCGGCGTCGCGCCCAGCCCGTTGACCAGCACCGCCACGCGCGAGCCCTTCGGCGCGGCGAGGTCGCGCAGGATTTCGCCGGACAGCCGGTCGGCGATCGCGTCGGCCGTTTCGAGTTTCCCGCGATGCGTGCCGGGCTCGCCGTGAATGCCGATGCCGATTTCCATCTCGCCGTCAGGCAGCGTAAAGGTCGGCTTGCCGGCAGCGGGCAGGATCGTTGGCGACAGGCCGACGCCCATCGTCCGGCACTGCGCGTTGGCCTTCGCCGTGATCCGCGCGACTTCGTCGAGCGGGTCGCCGCGCTCCGCCGCCGCCCCCGCGCACTTGAACGCGAACACCATCCCGGCAACGCCGCGCCGCTCGCTCGCGCGCTCAGGCGGCGCCGACGCGACGTCGTCGGTCAGCAGCACGGTCCTGATGTCGATGCCCTCCGGTTCCGCGAGATCGGCAGCCAGGTCGAAATTGAACACGTCCCCGCCATAATTGCCGTACACGTAGAGCACGCCCGCGCCGCCGTTGACCGCCTTCGTCGCCTCGAAAATCTGTTCCGACGACGGCGACGAAAACACGTTGCCCACCGCGACGCCGCTGCACAGTCCTTCGCCGACATAGCCGAGAAAGCCCGGCATATGTCCCGATCCGCCGCCCGTCACGATGCCGACGCGGCCCTGCTTCGGCGCGTCCGCCCGCACCAGCGCGCGGCGGTCGGCGGTGGCGGCCTTGATCCACCCCGGGAGCGCGATCAGCAGCGAATCGATCACCTCGTCGACGAACTGGTCAGGCTGGTTGATGATTTTTTTCACACGAGTCTCCCAGGGATATCCGGTTAAAAAAGTGGTCAGTTCTTGCGACGCTGACTGAGCGCGTCGAGCATCACCGCGGCGAAGATCACGCCGCCCTGAATGAACTGGGTCCAGAAAGGATTCACGCCGAGCAGCGACAGGCCGACGTTGATCACGCCGATCAGCACCACGCCGATAAACGTGCCGACGATCGAACCGCGGCCACCGGCGAGCGACGTGCCGCCGATCACGATGCCCGCGATCACCTGCAGTTCGAGCCCGTTCGCCGCCGACGGCAGCGCCGAGTTCAGGCGTCCCGCGAGCACGATGCCGGCAATCGCCGCTGTCACGCCGGCAAGCGTATAGGTCAGAAAGATCACGCGGTTCACCGGAATGCCGGCGAGGCGCGCCGCCTCCTTGTTGCCGCCGACCGCGAACACCTGATGGCCGAAGGTGGTCTTGCGCAGCAGCACGTGGCCGGCCAGGAACACGATCAGCATGACGATCATCGGCGCGGGCAAGCCCGCCACCGACTTCGCGCCGAACGCGGTGAACGCGTTGGGGAAATCGAACTTGGTGCGGCCGTCGGAAATGGCGAGCGTGAGGCCGCGCGCCATCGCCATCATCGCGAGCGTCACGATGAACGGCACGAGCCGCAGCCACGCGATCGAGATGCCGTTGAGCGCGCCGACGCCCGCGCCGACCGCGATTGCAATCGCGAGACCGGCAAGACCGAGCCCGATGTTGTCGGGCGTCGAACCCGCCATCAACGCCGCGGCGACCATTCCGCTCAGCGCCACCAGCGAGCCGACCGACAGGTCGATGCCGGACGTGATGATGACGAACGTGCCGCCGACCGCCGCGATCCCCACCACCGACACCTGCACCATGATGTTGGTCAGCGTGCTGGTCGTGAGAAATTCCGGCGACGCGATCGACAGCACCACGCAGATGATCACCAGCGCGGCGAACAGCGGCCCGATGCCGCTGCGCAATTGTCGTATCAGGCGGCTCGAAAGCGCTTCGGAATCTGTCGGTTTTGCTGCCGTCGAAGTCATGCGCCTACTCCTGTCGTCGCCCACTGAATGACCGTTTCCGAATCCGCCCTGTCGCGCGGCAGTTCGGTGACGATCCTGCCGCGATACATCACGAGGACGCGGTCCGACATGCCCAGCAATTCCGGTAATTCCGAACTCACCATCACGACCGCCGCACCCGCCCGCGCCATCGACACCATATGCGAATAGATTTCCGTCTTCGCGCCGACATCGATGCCGCGCGTCGGCTCGTCGAGCATGATCACGGCCGGTTGCGTCGCGCTCGCGCGGCCGAGAATCACTTTTTGCTGATTGCCGCCGGACAGGTTGCCGGTGATCTGCAGCGCCGACGGCGCGCGCACCGCGAAGCGCGTAATGGCGTCCTGTGCGAGCTTGCGCTTTCTGGCGTTGCGCACGAAGCCGCCCGTCGCCAGTGCTTTCAGGCTCGACAGCGCGATGTTCTCCTCGATGCTCGCGTCGAGCACGAGCCCCTCGAGCTTGCGGTCTTCCGCCGTATAGACGAGGCCGTGACGCATGCCTTCGGTCGGAGAATGAATCGCGACCTTGCGGCCGCGTATCCGGATCTCGCCTCCGGTGACCTTGAGCGCGCCGAAGATCGCCTTCAGCAATTCGGTGCGGCCCGCGCCGGCAATCCCCGCGATCCCGACGATTTCGCCTGCCCGCACGCTGAAACTCGCGTGCAGGACAACCGGCGGACTCGCCAGATCGCGCACGTCCAGCACCACCGGCCCGTAATCGCGCGGCTCCCACGGATAGAACGAATCCAGCGTGCGCGCGACCATCGCCTGCACCAGATCCTGTTCGGTCCATTGCGCCATCGGCCGCTCGCCGACCGTCGCGCCATCGCGCATCACGACAGCGGAATCGGCCAGCTCGAACACCTCTTCCAGATGATGCGAGATGAAGATGATGCCCATCCCGGTTGCCCGCAGGCGCCGCACGACCGCATAGAGATTGGCGATGTCCGCGGCCTGCAAGGCCGCCGTCGGTTCGTCCATCACAAGGATGCGGGCGTCGCGCGCGACCGCCTTCGCGACCTCGACGAGTTGCCGCCTGTTCAACGGCAGATCGCCCAGCCGCATCGACGGCGACACCATGTCGAGCCCCACCTGGGCGAGCGCTTCGCGCGCCCGCCGGTCCGCGTCGCGCCGCAGCACGAAGCCGTTGCGCGCCGGCATCCGGCCGAGAAACAGGTTTTCGGCGACGGTCATGTCGTTGATCAGCGACAGTTCCTGATAGATCACGGCCACGCCGGCGTCGATTGCCGCGTGGGTGCCGCGGGCGAGCGGCTGGCCGTTGATCTCGATCGTGCCTTCGTCCGGTTCATAGGCGCCCGACAGCGTCTTGATCAACGACGATTTGCCCGCGCCGTTCTCGCCGACGATCGCCATCACGTGCCCCGCATGCAGCGTGAGACTCACGCCGCGCAGCGCCTTCACGCCCGGAAAGCTCTTGACGATGCCTTCCATATGCAGCAAAGGCGCGCGGCCTCCAGTGCGCGCGTCCGGCTGGGCGCCGGCCTGATACTGCGAACCTGCTTGCGCATTCATGATTGCGTCCTGCGTGGAAGGACACGTGCGTTGCCTGCCGCGGGCAACACGCGTGTCCAGGCGTGACTCCAGTCCCTCTTCAGCTTACTGGCTGACCTGCAATGACCACAGGCCGTATTTCTTCGTTTCGTCGGAATCGATGTTCGACTTGTCGATCAGCAGCGTCGGCCATGCGTAATTCGCGGGCACCGGCTTCTTCGCGTTGTTGTCGGCGATGAAGCTCAACGCCTTCGCCGCCATTTCGATCGGGTTCTGCGAGATCGTCGCGTCCTGCTTGCCCGCCCGGATCGCCGAGAGCGCCTGCGCCGTGCCATCCGCGCCGATCACCATGATGTGCTCCTTGTCGCCGAGCGGCTTGTAACGGCCCGCGTTGTCGATCGCTTTTTCGGCGCCGACCGTGTTGTCGTCGTTCGCACCGAACACGGCATCGATCTGCGGGAATTTCTGCAGGATATTGGTCATCGCGTTCAGCGACTTCTCCTGATCGAACGCGCCCTCCTGACGGGCGACCACCTTGATGTCGGGATACTTCGCTATCTCGTCGCTGAAGCCTTTCTCGCGGTCGGTCGCGGCGGTCGTGCCGACCAGCCCGATCAGATCGACCACGTTGCCCTTCGGCGAACCGTAGCGCTCCTTCAGCTTGTCGGCGATCCACTTCGCGCCGGTGGCGCCGAGCGCGACGTTATCGGACGCGACGAACGACGTGACCTTGCCGCCGTCCGACCCGCGATCGAGCGTGAACACCGGGATGCCCATCGAATTCGCTTTCTGGACGGCGGGAATGATCGCTTTCGAATCGATCGGATTGAGCACGAGCGCGGTAATGCCCTGGCTCAGCAGATTGTTCGCGTCGTTGACCTGTTGCTGCGCGTCGCCGTTCGCATTGGTTTGCACGAGGTCGAAACCCTCGTCTTTCGCGCCCTTTTCCACGCCCAGCTTCAACCCGACGAAGAACGCGTTGTTCAGCGTCGATACCGAGAAGCCGATCTTGGGCTTGCCGCCCGCCGCGGCCACGGGCGCCGCGCTCGCGACACTGGCGGGACTCGCGGCCGTGTCGCTTGCCGCGGTGCTCGCCGACGGCGACTCGCTCTTCGAACACCCGCTCAACGCGGCAGCCACGCACAGCACGACGGTACCCGTCGATGCGCCCAACGTGCCCCAACGGTCGAATCTTCCTGAATTCCAGGCCATATCTGTCTCCATTGTTCAAGTTATGTAGCGCCGTGTGTCACGAGCCGGCGTCAGGCTTTACTGTTGCTGTTGCTGCTTTCACTGCTTTCGCGGCGCAAGCCGTAGTTGCTGAACTTCTTCACCACTTCGCCGATCTCTTCATCCGTCAGCACGGGCGGCGGCCCGAGCTGACTCGCGAGCAGATACTGCTGCGCCAGTACTTCGACTTCGTTTGCGAGCCACAGCGCACGCGCCAGATCGCGGCCGAGCGCAATGACGCCGTGATGCGCGAGCAGGCACGCGGTGCGATCCCGCAACGCCTGCAACGCGTGATCCGACAGCGCCTGGCTGCCGAAGGTCGCATAGGGCGCGCAGCGGATCGAATTGCCGCCCGCCGCGGCGATCATGTAGTGATGCGCGTGCATGTCGCGGCCGTGAATCGCGATGGCGGTCGCGGCGTTCGAATGCGTATGGACGACCGCATTGATGTCCTGCCGTGCCTTCAGGATGTCGCGATGAAAGCGCCATTCACTCGACGGCCCGCGCTCGCTGAAAACCGCCGCATCCGGCTGCACATCGAGCGGCAGCCATACGACCATGTCCGCCGTGAGAGCCGACGCGGGTACGCCGCTCGGCGTGATCAGCAAACCGTCGCGCCAGCGCACGCTGACATTGCCCGACGTGCCCTGATTGATGCGCAGCCGCTCCATCTCGAGCGCGGTCCTCACGATTTCCGCACGCAAGCGCGCCTCATTTGCGCTGTCATCGGCGACTTCGTTCACGTTCGCGCTCACGACGCGGCTCCGAACAGCGCGGCAAGCTGCGTATCGAACGGCGCGTTGATGATGCCGCGCTCGGTGATATAGCCGGTCACGAGATCGTGCGGCGTCACGTCGAAAGCGGGATTGTGGACCTTGATGCCCGCAGGCGCGATCGCCTGTGCGCCGAGATGCGTGACTTCGTCGTCGCCCCGTTCCTCGATGACGATGGCGTCGCCGTTGGGCGTGAGCAGATCGAGCGTCGACGATGGACACGCGACATAGAAAGGCACGTTGAAGTGCCGCGCGACAATCGCGACGCTCAACGTGCCGATCTTGTTCGCGAAGTCGCCGTTCGCCGCCACGCGATCCGCGCCGACGATCACCACGTCCACCCGCTTTCCCGCGATCACCGATGCGGCCATGCCGTCCGTGATCAACGTGACGTCGACGCCCGCCTGCTGCAGTTCGTACGCGGTCAGGCGCGCGCCTTGCAGCAACGGCCGGGTTTCGTCGGCATAGACGCGAAACGGAATGCCGGCCCGCTGTGCGAGATAGATCGGCGCGGTCGCGGTGCCGAGCCCGGTCGTCGCCAGCGCGCCGGCGTTGCAATGCGTGAGCACGCCGCTACCGGGCGCGATCAGCGTCATGCCGTGTCTGCCGATCTGCTCGCACAGCGACTGATCCTCGCGATGGATCGACGTCGCTTCGTCGACCAGCGCGCGATAGAGCGACAGCGTATCGCTAGCGTTCGAACGATCGGCCGCGCGCAGCATGCGCTTCAGGCTCCAGCTGAGATTGACCGCCGTGGGCCGCGCGGTGTCGAGATATGACGCGCGCTCTTTCAACGCCTCGCGGAATGCGCTGATGGGCAAATCCCGCGACGACTGCATCGCGACACACAGGCCATACGCCGCCGCGACGCCGATCGCCGGCGCGCCCCGAACCCGCAGTTCGTGGATCGCGCGCCAGACTTCATGCGCGTCGGTCAGCGTTTCGATGACAGCTGAGTGCGGCAGGCGGGTCTGGTCGAGAATCCGCAAGCGGTCGTCTTCCCACGTGAGCGTGGCCGGCAGGTTCGGGAAAGGCGACAGCGATACCATGCATGCTCCGGTTCGGGATGAAGACTGAGGCGTGACCAGTTCAGAAGACGTGGCGAGATTCATGGCGATGCGTGTCCGTCGGCTTGCAACTCGCGCGCCAGCGAAACGACCTGCGCAATGTTGCCGATCGCGTGGCGCTCGACCAGCAAGCGCTCGGCGCAACGCAACGCGCGCACTTCGATGGCGGCTCTCGACGCGTTATCCGCGATGCTGGTGATGTCGGCGACCTTGGCCATGCCGACGATGCGCCGGATCATCTTGCAGCCCGCGAATCCGAGCGATTGCGCGAGAAGCTGCTGCATGAACCGCGCGCGATACGCTTCGGCGCACACGCCGCCCGGATCGTCGCCCATGAAATGACTCTTGCGCCGGCTTTCGTGATCGCGCCACAGCTTCAGGAACGTCTGTTCGAAACCGCTCCAGATGGACGTCACCTGATCGAGAAGCCAGTCGCGATAACGCACGACGCCCGGGTTGTCGCGCAGGTCCGCCGCCGGATGACGGTCGTGCCAGTCGCGCGAAAAATACGCGAGCAACAGATTCGCGAGCACCGCGCCGATATCAAACCCCATCGGCCCATAGAACGCGAACTCGGGGTCGATCACATAGGTGTC
The DNA here is from genome assembly GCA_937917025.1 of uncultured Paraburkholderia sp. Taxonomy (GTDB): domain Bacteria; phylum Pseudomonadota; class Gammaproteobacteria; order Burkholderiales; family Burkholderiaceae; genus Paraburkholderia. Next base: position 1,641 of record CALFSF010000518.1, on the reverse strand, counting down.
GTCCTGGTTGACCATGATCGAGCCTGTGTGCAGATCGCCGTGCAAAAGCGTCTCGGCGTCGTTCATGAACGCCCATTTCATCTCGGCCACGGCGATGCGCAACGCGGGCGATTGCCGAAGACGCCCGATTTCAGCGCGCGGAAAAGCCGGGCTATATCCATTCGACGGATGGTCTTCGAACGGGTACGTGAATACCAGGTCTTCGGTGACCTTGCATAGCTCGCTGTTCACCGCATCGCTGACCGCCTGCTTCTTCACGTCGGGCGCGAGAAACAGATCGGAGCCGTAAAACAGCGTGTGCGCGAGGTAAGTCGAAAGATGCGCGGCGAGCTTCGGATAAACGACGCCGTCCATCAAGCCTTGCCGCAGGATCCGGTGCGACGACAGCCGCTGCATCACCATCAGGAACAGTTCGCTGTCGGCGTGATAGACGCGCGGCACGTGCTGCGGACACAACGCACCAAAACGCCGCAACGCGGCGACTTCGCGCTCCATGCGATGTCGCGTGAGCGGCCACGACTTGCCGACCAGCCGCAAAAACGGCGGCGCCTGCTTCACGACAACGCTTTTTTCCGGGGCCCGCGCGTTACTGGCGAAATAGACGAAGTTCAGGTTACCGTCGCCGACCTCCTCGATGTCGAGTTCGCCGGGTTCGTCGAGCAGTGCATACACTGCCGGAACGCTCCGCAAATACGCCGACAACTCAGAAGAACTGAGTGCTTCGAATTCCATGAATGTCTCCTCCACGTTCGAACCGGCTCAGCGCTTCTTGCGAACCAGATCGAACTTGAAGATGGCCGTGTTGTAGTAGTCGTTGCTATAGCAGATCGGCACGCCGCTCTGATCGAAATCCACTTCATCCAGCAGCAGAAACAGGCCGAAGCCGTCGCCAAGCTCGGGCAGATCGCGCGGCGTCAGGATCGTCGGATGGATCGACGTGTGCGTGTGCGAAAGCCTTCGTCCGGTCCGCTCGAACATCGCGAACAGCGATTCGCCGATTTCGCCGCCGCAGGCGTCGAAGACATGCTTCGGGACGGTGTCGATGCAATACGCCGCGATCGCGTCGTCCGCGCATCGCACACGCTCGATGCGCACGCAGTCGTCGCCGACGGCCAGACGCAACTTGCCGGCGAGCGTTTCGGAGGCCTTGATGTGTTCGATCTGCGACCGGCAGGTGGCCGGCACCGCGCCGACTTTGCGGATCATGTCGGTCACGGACATCAGATCATCGAGGCCGCCTTGCAGCTTTAACGAAATTTGTCTGATGAAGGTGCCGCGCCCCTGAACGCGCGACAACAGGCCGTGCGAAATCATTTGCGCGACGGCTTCCCGAAGACTCGACCGGCCGACTCCCAGCAGCTCGCAAAGCTCTATTTCAGTGGGTATCTGGTCGCCTGGCTTGAGCGATTTTTCCCGGATCATGGTCATCAACGACTCCTGGATTTTCTCGCTCATCGAGTGTTCGACGCTCAGGCGCATACGTGTCTCAGGTGGCCAGTACCGCCTCAATATAGGTCAGATGTCTGATGTATTCAGGGGGTGTTTACCCGTAAGGCTGGGTGCGGGAATGCAAGCGCCATCGGTCAGGCCACGTAGACTGTCCCGTTGTGGACCACCACGCGTGAAAGGCGCGGCCCCGTT
>CALFSF010000517.1 GCA_937917025.1 uncultured Paraburkholderia sp. | reverse complement strand
CGTGCAGGCTCAACCGATGATTCCCGCGCTCAAGCGCATCGTTGCGCACTTCGCGAACGATCCGGGCTGGGTACGCGTGCGCCTGCCGCTGACGCAGATGGATGCCGCGCACTCGGCGGCGCTGATCGACCAGCTGGTTGCGCTCGGTTTTTCGATGCCGGCGCTGGAAACGGTGAACGTGTGATGCGCACGACCCGGCAGCGCGCGTCGTGCCCCGGTTGCGAGGGGCGCCGCCGAAAATCAGGCGTTTTCGCGCTCCGCGCGCTGACGCTTGAGCCGGCCCAGCACGACGATGGACAGACGCGCGGTGTGATCGCGCATCGCGTTGTACGCGCGTTCGGGCTCGGAGTTGAGGATCGCCGAGACGATGTCGCTGTGCTCGTCGGTGGCGGATTCGAAGCGCGAGGGCGAGGAGGGCTGTGCCGCACGAAATCCCGCCAGACGCTGCCGCTGCACCGCGATGATCGACGCCAGCGACTTGCTCTGCGCGCCCTTGCAGATCAGCTCGTGAAACTCCCGGTTGAGCGCGAAATAGCTGGCCTCGTCGCCGTGTGCGATCGCTTCGTTCATCTCGGTCTGCAACTCTTCGAGCTGCTTTTTCTCGACGAGGCTCATGCGTTGCGCGCTCAGCCGGCAGCACAGTGCTTCGAGTTCGCACATCGCTTCGAGCATGTCGGCGAGTTCGTCGATGCTGAACTGCGCGACGACGACACCCTTACGCGGCGTCAGCTCGACGAGTCCGCGCGCGGCAAGTTCGCGCAGCGCTTCGCGGATCGGTGTGCGCGACGCGTTAAAGCGCTCGGCCAGCACGGCCTCTTCCAGCTTCTGGCCCGGCGTGAGCGTGCCGTCGATGATTTCGTCGGACAGCAGGCGATAGATCTTCGAGGAAAGCGTTGTCATCGTCATGGTCGTGAGTTGAGCGAAAGGCGTGACCGGCAGGCCTGGCAGGCCCGGTATGGATCGCAGGCGGGCCCATTATGCGCCAGCGCTGCGTCGCCCTCAATCCGGACTGCGCATATCTGCGCGGCACCAGCCATGCAGTGTACGCGTAACCGTGTTCATACCCCGATAAGTGTATACGTGAATTTAAATAAAAATACATAGATGTAGAAATGTATACATGAAGAATCAGCAGCGGGCGAGCCTCAAGTGCCCGGATCTGCATCCGACTCATCTGAAGAAGCGAGGATACAAGTGACCTGGTTTGGTATCGCAACCTACGAACTGAATGGCCTTACGGCGGCGGGGCTCGCCGTCGGCGACGCGCTTTACGACGCGCAGACGGCGCTCCGCGAGACGGCCGTCGACGCGCTACCCGGCGATCTCGACGCGCTGATCGCGGGTTGGGAAGGCGCGGGCACGGCCGCCGTCGAGCGCCTCGCCGCTGCCGCCGCGGCAATCGAAGCGGGCCGCGTGCAGGCGAAGCCGCTCGCGGGATACCGGTTGCGCGTGCCGTACACGCCGCGGCGGATTTTCGCGGCTGCGTCGAACTATTACGAGCACGCGCGGGAAATGGGCACCGAGCTTGCGCCGCGTGAGGAAAGCACGCCGTACATGTTCATGAAGGCGGAAACGAGCATCGTGCCGACGCTCGCGCAGGTCGTCATACCGCCTGCCGCCGAACGGGTGGCCTGGGAAGTGGAGCTGGCCGTGGTCATCGGGCGCCGCGGCCGTCACATCGCGGTGGCAGACGCGTACGACTACGTCGCGGGCTACACGATCCTGAACGACGTCAGTGCGCGCGACCTGAATCGCCGTACCGACTATCCGTTCAAACACGACTGGTTTCGCGGCAAGAGTTTCGATACCTTTGGGCCACTCGGGCCGTGGTTCGTGCCGCGCGCGTGCATTCCGGACGCGCAGAACCTGCGGATGCGTCTCGCGATCAACGGCGAAATGATGCAGGACGGCAGCACGTCCGGGATGATCTTCAGCATCGCCGAGCAGATCAATTACCTCTCGACGATCCTGACGCTGCAGCCCGGCGACCTGATCGCCACGGGCACGCCGACGGGCGTCGGCATGGGTCGCGGCATCTATCTGAAGCCGGGCGACGTGATGGTTGCGTCGATCGACGGCATCGGATCGATCGAAAATCCGCTTGTTGCGGCGTGAACCGCGGCCTGAAGGCAGGTTGCGCGAAACGGCCGGTACGAGCCTCTAACGGGAGAAGGACATGTTGAAGCAGGTGCGGCAAACCGCACACCGGATGGCACGCTGTCTCCTCGTCGCGGCCGCGCTCGCTCTTTCGGCGAACGCGGCCCACGCGGCGGACGCCGTGCGCGTCAATCTCGCGTGGCTGCCGCAGGGCAGCACCGGTGGCATCCTGCTCGCGCAGGCGAAGGGCTGGTATCGCGAGGCGGGTCTCGACGTCACGGTGATGCGGGGCTACGGCGGCCAGCGCACGGTCAATGAAGTCGATGAAGGACTGTTCGAGTTCGGCTACGGCGACCCGGTCAGCGTGATGCTGAACCGTGCGCATGGCGGCCACGCGGTGATGGTCGGCGCGATCAACACGCGCTGGCCGGGCGCGATGTGCTACCTCGAAAAGCCGGGCTTCAAGGTGACGACGCTAAAGGATCTGTCGGGCCTGACGCTCGGCGGCGGGGGCGCCTCGCCGGTACAGAACATCGTGCCCGCGTGGCTGAAGCAGAACGGCTTGCCGCCCGATGCGATCAAGACCATACGGCTCGACCCCGCCGTGATCAACACCGCGCTGCTGCAAAAACGCATCGACCTGTCGGAATGCTGGGAAGGCGCAAGCCTGCCCGTGCAGGCGGCACTTGCGAAGCGCGCGGGACAGCAGCTCGGGGAGATCTACTACCGGGATTTTGGGCTGGATATGATGGGCAATGGCATCGTGACGACGGACACGTTCGTCGCGGCGCATCCCGACGTCGTGAAGCGGTTCGTCGAGGCGACATACCGTGGCTATGCGGCGATGCGCGAACATCCGCAGGAAGCCGCTGACGCCATCGCCGCGCAATACCCGGTGCTCGACAAGACGATTCTCATGCAGCAGATCGTTGAGACGAACGGTCTCATCACCGACGATCCCGCGCATCACAAAACCGGCTGGCTACGCCCCGAGCGCATGGACGCGACAGCGGGTTTCGTCGCGCGCGCGTTCGGCACCGGCACCAGGGTCAAGGCAACCGATCTCTATACGAACCATTTCGTCGAATAGCCAGCATGGACCCGACAGGAGGCAGTCAATGAACAGTTTGCGTCCCAGGCGTCTCGGACACATGGTGTTGATGGTGCGCGATATCCAGAAGTCCGCGAAGTTCTATACGGAAGTACTCGGCCTGAAAGTCTCCGACTGGATCGGCGACCAGATGGTGTTCCTGCGTGCCGGTACAGATCATCACGATCTCGCGCTCTCACAGTTGCCGCCCGATTCGGAAGACTTCAACGACCTCCCACGTTACTCGCGTCCCGGTCTCGAACACTTTTCGTACCTGATCGACAGCTATGAGGAAATGGAGCGCTCGGTGAAGGTGCTGCAGCAACATGGCGTCGAGATCGTGCGCGGCATTGGCCGGCACGGTCCGGGCAACAACCTGTTTCTCGTCTTCAAGGACCCGGACGGCAACAACGTCGAGGTGTACTGCGAGATGACCCAGATCGGCGAGCGCGATCCGCACGAGCCGCAGGTGTGGGAGCGCAACATCGAATCGTTCGACCAGTACCGCTTCGAACGCTTCGTCGTGCCGCCGCCCGCGCATCTCGTCGCGCAGAAGCGCGGCGGTTCCGGCAAGAAAGAAGACTAGCGTGGAGCTCTCATGAAGCTGAAGCGATTCATCGAAACGCTGGTGTTCTGGATTATGGTCGGACTTGTGTGGGAGTTCGGCGTGCGCTGGTCCGGTACACGGGAATACGTGCTGCCCGCGTTGTCGAAAGTGTTCGAAGCGGGATGGGAAATGCGCGGCCAGTTGCTGGCGGACACACTTGCTACTGCGTGGGAAGTGTTCGCCGGTTTCGCGCTTGCGTTGCTGGGCGGCCTTGCGGTGGGGCTCCTCGCCAGCATGTCGGCGCTTGCGCGGCGAACCCTCTTTCCGCTCGTTACCGCGTTGCAGAGCATGCCGAAGATCGCGCTCGCACCGCTCCTGATTGTCTGGTTCGGCTATGGCTTCGCGTCGAAGCTGGCAGCGGCCGTGCTGTTCGCGTTCTTCCCGATCGTGATCGCGACGATGGGGGGACTCGCGAGCGTGCCGCATAATCTGGACGAACACTTTCGCGCGCTCGGCGCATCGCAGGCGAAGACATTCTGGTACCTGCGCCTGCCGGCTGCATTGCCTTCGCTGATCGACGGGCTGAAGGTCGCGATGCCACTGGCTGTGATCGGTGCGATCGTCGGTGAATTCATCGGTTCGGAGTCGGGGCTTGGACATCTGATCGTGTTCGCGACGTCGAACGCGCAGACCGCGCTTTCGTTCGCGGCAATCTTGATGGTCACTGTACTTGCGATGCTGTTTTACTGGGCCGTCGAGCTGGTTTCGCGTGGAGTCTGGTGGAGAGGAGTCACAGTCTGATGGCACTCGCAAACATGTTGCGCGTCGTACAGCGCGCGCCCCGTGCGGACGCGGATCGTCGGGAGCACGATGCCGCAGCGCGCGCGATGGTGTCGGTCGATCGGGTCGGCAAGCGTTTCGCGGCGCGCGGTGGTGCCGGCGCGTTCAGTGCGCTCGATGACGTTTCGATGCAGGTTCGCGATGGCGAATTCGTTTCGATTCTCGGCCCAAGCGGCTGCGGCAAGAGCACGCTGCTGCGGATGGTTGCGGGCCTCGTGCCGTGCGACGACGGGCGTATCCTGCTCGACGGCGAAGCGGTGACCAGACCGCTACACGATATCGGCGTGGTGTTCCAGACGAGCAACATGCTGCCGTGGCTGACGGTCGGCGCGAATATCCGGCTTGGCGCGAAGCTGCGCAACCTGCCGCGTGAGCACATCGAGGCGCGACTGCCCGCGCTACTCGACACGCTGGGCCTCGCGCAGTTCGCCGATCGCTATCCGCATGAACTGTCGGGGGGAATGCGGCAACGCGCGGCGATTGGCCAGATTCTCCTGCTGGAGCCGCGCGTGATGCTGATGGACGAGCCGTTTGGCGCGCTCGATGCACTGACGCGCGACCGGCTGAACGTCGAGTTGCTGCGCATCTGGCAGCAGAGCACGTTAACGGTACTGCTGGTGACGCACAGCATTCACGAGGCGGTGTTTCTGTCGGACCGTGTGCTGGTGATGTCGGAGCGACCGGGGCGCGTGCTGCACGACGTGAAGATCGATCTGCCGCGCCCGCGCCAGCCCGATGAAGTGAAGGCCGATCCGAAGTACGGCGAATACGTGTCCGAACTCTCGAGGATGATGGGTGTGTTCTGACGCGGGGCGAGCTGGAGGCGCCCATGCCTCCAGTTGCCGGTCGGTTACGCTGCAACGCCCACGTTATACCGCGTAAGCTGGCGATAGACCTCGCCAGGCCGCAGAATCACCTGTTCACGCTCGCGCTCCTCCATATTGATCTGATTCGGGAATCCGCCCGCTTCGAGACAGAGTCCCGCGTACTTGCGGTACACGGTGCCGTTGCGGCCCACGGTGCCTTCCAGAGAGTTACCCGTGTAGAACTGCAGGCCGCGTTCGTTGGTGGATACCGTAAGCGCGCGGCCGCTCGCGGGTTCATACGCGCGCGCCACCTGCCGGACCGGGCGCAGGGCGGTATCGGGCGCGGGCACGTCGCGCAGCACGTAGCAATGATCGAAGCCGCCGGCGCGCGCCAGCTGCACATGCGGCCAGTCGAGCCGTGCGCCGATCGGCGCGCTTTGCCGGAAATCGAACGCATTGCCGGCCACTTCCGCGCGCGCGCACGGAATCAGTTCCGTGTCGACTTCGAAGAATTCGTCAGCCTCGATCGTCATCACGTGACCGCGAATGTCCGTGTCGGGCTGGCCCGTCAGGTTGAAATACGGATGGCTCGTGAGGTTGAGCGGCGTGGGTGCGTCGGACACGGCTTCGTAATCGATGCCGAGCGTGCCGTCGTCGTCGAGCGTGTAGCGCACCTGGACCGTCACGTTGCCCGGAAAACCCGCGTCGCCTTCCGCGGATTCGAGCCGCATCACGAGCGCGCCGTTATCCTCGCTCGCGTCCCACATCGCCCGGTTAAATCCGGCTGCGCCGCCGTGCAGCAGGTTCGGCCCGTCGTTGCGGTCGAGCGCGTAATCGATGCCGTCGAGCGTGAAGCGCGCGTGCGCAATGCGGTTCGCCCAGCGGCCGACGAGCGCGCCCATGTACGTCGTGGCCGCGAAGTATTCGGCAGGCGTGTCGTGGCCGAGCAGGATATCGTCGAGACGTCCCGCACGATCGGGCGCGTGCCACGATACGAGCGTCGCGCCGAGATCGCTGACGGCGACCTTCATGCCGTGCGTGTTGCGCAGCGTGAAGATCCGCACCGGGTCGCCACTTGCGAGCGTGCCCCAGGCGGAGGAGGAAAGGTGAGCTTGAGTAATCATGTCGTCGAAAGTGGGAAGGTAGAAGAATCAACCCGGCGCAGCCGACGACGTCGCGCGTTCCTGATACTCGCGCGGCGTGCAGCCGAGTTCACGGCGAAAAACCGCGTACATGTATTGCAGCGACGTGAATCCACAGCGGATCGCGACTTCCGCACTCGAGGCGTCGCGCTTTGCAAGCATGGTTTTGGCGGCATCCAGTTTATGGCGCAAAATTTCCTGATGCACGGTGCACTGCAGTTCGCGGCGAAAATATTCCTCGAGCGAGGAGCGCGAGACACCGACGTAATCCGCAACCTGTTCGGTGCGAATGCCCTGACACGCGTACTGGCGGATAAAATGCCGCGCCCGCATCACATACGGGCTTGAAAGCGGCTCATGCTTTGTCGATTCGAGTACGTTGATGCCGACGGGCGGCACGAGAATACGCCGTCCCGGAAACCGCGCGCCGTGCAGCATCTGATGCAATAAGTGCGCGGCGGTGCGGCCCATTTCCTCGGTGCCCTGAATCACCGACGAAAGCGGAATGCGCGTGAGCGTGCGCGTCAACGGGTCGTTGTCGATGCCGATGATCGCGACTTCTTCCGGTACCGAGACGCCCGCCATCAAACAAGCCTGCAGGAGATGCCGTGCGCGCGCATCCGTCACCGCGATGATGCCGACGGGCTTCGGCAGGTCCTTGAGCCATGCGGCGAGTTGCCCGCTTGCCTTGTTCCAGCCAGGCGCGCTGGTGGGCAGCCCGCGATAGATCTCGACTTCGAGTCCCTCGGCATCGAGCAGATGCGTGAACGCGAGTTCGCGCTGCTGCGCCCAGCGGTTCTCCGGCGCTTCAGGCAGGCTGTAAAACGCGAAGCGCTGCAACCCGGCGCCGATCAGATGCGTGAATGCGAGCGAAACGAGCTTGGGGTTGTCGGTCGCGATGTAGGGAAGGCCAGGCGGATACTGCGACGCGTCTTCATACGATGAGCCGACCGCGACGACCGGCAGTGCGCAGTCGCCAAGCGCTTCGCACACAGCGGGGTCGTCGAAATCCGCGATGATGCCGTCGCCGTCGAACCGCTCGATGCCTTCCAGCCGGCAGCGAAAATCTTCTTCGAGGAACAGGTCCCACGCGACGCGCGTCGACAGCAGGTAATTGCCGATGCCCGTGATGATCTCGCGGTCGTACACCTTGTTCGCATTGAAGAGGAGCGCAATGCGGTGTGTCTTGGGGGGCGTCTGGGCTCGGGTCATCACGGGGATGGCGCGCGGCGTGTGGACACGCGCGAGCCATTGTCTCTGTTGGGCGTGGCGGCGTTGCCCGCGCCGGTTTTAAGTGTGCAGTTATTTTAGGCCCGGAAACCCGCGCCTGGGCGACCGATTGCGGCTGCTCGCGAGAAACATTACACAGCCTGCGCAATTTCGCAATTGCCGGGGCGTGCCGCCCACTGGCAGCATGGCGTCAACCTGCATCAACCACCCCGCACCGGATCGCCGACACTGCGGGAAAACCCGGTTGCAGCGCAACATACATCAGGAGACGACATGTCCTTTTTCGAACACGTTCCCGCAGTGCAATACGAAGGCCCGCAATCGGACAATCCCCTTGCTTACCGGTTCTACGACCGCAAGAAAGAGGTGCTCGGCAAAACCATGGAAGAGCACCTGCGGATTGCCGTCTGCTACTGGCACACGTTTGTCTGGCCGGGCTCCGACATCTTCGGTCAGGGCGCGTTCAAGCGCCCCTGGCAGCAACCGGGCGACGCGATGGAGCGGGCGCAGCAAAAAGCCGATGAAGCGTTCACGTTCTTCACGAAGCTGGGCGTGCCGTACTACACGTTCCATGACACCGACGTCGCCCCTGAAGGCACGAGCCTCAAGCACTACACCGAGAACTTCTCGCGCATGACCGACTATCTCGCGCGCAAGCAGCAGGATACCGGCATGAAACTGCTGTGGGGCACGGCGAACCTGTTCTCGCATCCGCGCTATGCGGCGGGTGCCGCGACGAGCCCGAATCCCGAGGTGTTCGCCTATGCCGCGACCCAGGTGTGCCACGCGCTCGACGCGACGCTCAAGCTCGGCGGCGACAACTACGTGCTGTGGGGCGGCCGCGAAGGCTACGACACGCTGCTCAACACGGATCTCGTTCGCGAACGGGACCAGTTCGCGCGCTTCCTGAACATGGTGATCGAGCACAAGCATCGCATCGGCTTCAAGGGCGCGCTCCTGATCGAACCGAAACCGCAGGAACCGACGAAGCACCAGTACGACTACGACGTCGCGACCGTGCACGGCTTTTTGCGGCAATACGGTCTGCAGGACGAAATTCGCGTGAACATCGAAGCCAATCATGCGACGCTTGCCGGCCACTCGTTCCATCATGAGATCGCGACCGCGTTCGCGCTGGGTGTCTTCGGCAGCCTCGATGCGAATCGCGGCGATCCACAAAACGGCTGGGACACCGACCAGTTCCCGAACAGCGTCGAGGAAATGACGCTCGCGTTCTATGAAATCCTGCGTCACGGCGGTTTCACGACTGGCGGCATGAATTTCGACGCGAAAGTGCGGCGCCAGAGCGTCGATGCGGAAGACCTGTTCTACGGCCACGTCGGCGCGATCGACGTGCTCGCGCTGGCGCTGGAGCGTGCCGCGGTGCTCGTCGAGAACGACCGCCTGGAGAAGTTTCGCCAGCAGCGTTACGCAGGCTGGGATACCGAGTTCGGACGCAAGATCCTGTCGGGCGGCTATTCGCTGTCCACCCTCGCCACCGACGCACTGGCGCGCGGCGTGAACCCGCAGCACGTGAGCGGCCAGCAGGAGCAGCTCGAGAACATCGTGAACCGGGCTATCTACGCGCAACGCTAGGCCGCGCTAAAGGCGCTTTTCGCGCCGCTAAAAAACGTTAGTGCCACCCGTCAATTTCGCAATGGATGACGGGTCGGCAAGGCGCACACTTGCGCGAAAAAAGGATGGAGACAATGTTCATCGGTATTGACCTCGGCACGTCGGGCGTCAAGGCGGTGCTGCTCGATCGCGACTCACGCGTGCGCTGCACGGCCGGACATGCACTGTCCGTCAGCCGTCCGCACCCGCGCTGGTCGGAGCAGTCGCCCGAAGACTGGTGGAACGCCACGACGGCTGCGATCGGCGATTTGCTCGCGCAGGTGCGCGTGGAAGGGATCGACGCGACGCGTATCGAAGCGATCGGTCTCACCGGCCAGATGCATGGCGCGACGTTGCTCGATGCCAAAGGCGACGTGCTGCGCCCCGCGATCCTGTGGAACGACGGACGCTCGGACGTGGAATGCGTCGAACTGGAAGCGGCCGTGCCGCAACTGCATGCCGTTGCCGGCAATCTTGCGATGCCCGGGTTTACCGCGCCCAAGCTGCTGTGGGTCCGCAAGCACGAACCGGATGTCTTTGCGCGCATCGCGCAGGTGCTGCTGCCTAAAGATTATTTGCGCTACCGCCTGACCGGCGATTTCGCAACTGACCCCTCCGATGCGGCCGGCACGCTATGGCTCGACGTCGCAAAGCGCGACTATAGCGACGCATTGCTCAGCGCATGCGGTCTGACGCGCGCGCAGATGCCTGCGGTGTTCGAAGGCAATCGCATCACCGGAACGCTCAAGCCGGAACTCGCACGCGAGTGGGGATTGAAGGAGATTCCGGTCGTCGCTGGCGGTGGCGACAACGCAGCGGGCGCGGTCGGCGTCGGCATCGTCAAGCCAGGGCAGGCGATGCTTTCGCTCGGCACGTCCGGTGTTTACTTCGCCGTGTCCGATGGTTTCCTCGCGAATCCCGCTTCGGCGGTACACAGCTTCTGTCATGCATTGCCGCAGACGTGGCACCTGATGTCGGTGATGCTGAACGCGGCAGGCTGTATCGACTTTTGCGCAGGCCTCACCGGATATGCGGACGTACCCGCGCTGCTCGCCGATGCCGAGGCAAACGCAGGCAGTCGCGGCGCGTGGTTCCTCCCGTATCTGACGGGCGAGCGCACGCCGCACAACAACGTGAACGCCAAAGGCGTGTTCTACGGCATGACGCCCGAGACGACGCGCGCCGATCTCGCGAATGCGACGCTGGAAGGGGTCGGCTTCGCGCTGCTCGACGGCATGGACGCGCTGCATGCGGCGGGCCTCGTGCCCGAGGAAATCACCGTCATCGGCGGTGGTTCACGCAGCGCTTACTGGACGCAGATGCTGGCCGACATCGCCGGCCGCCCGCTGACGTTGCGATCGGGCGGCGAGGTGGGTCCCGCGCTCGGCGCCGCGCGCCTCGCGCATCTGGCGGTCGAGCCCACGGCATCGCTCGAAGCGGTTTGTCCGACGCCCGAAGTCGTCGCGGTGCGCGAGCCGGATGCGACACGTCACGCGTGGTATCGCGACGTCCGCCGTCCCACCTTTCACGCGCTGTATCGCGCGCTTGAGCCCGTGTTCGCGGCCCATCCCTGATAGACGGATGGGCAAAAGCGGACCGATGGTCGCGGCCAGTGCAGCCGCGACGCGAAAAAGGTAGTGCCTTTGTTGTCATTTGCCCGGCCGCGCAGCGTTGACGCGTGGCTTTCCGATGCAGCATGAAACGACCATAACGAGGAGTGAGACATGAAATTCAAAACACGCCGTTCCCTGCTGGGCACGCTCCTGTGCGGAGCGATGGTAGCCAGCCTGTCCGTCGTCGCGCCGCTCGCGCACGCGAGCAAGGACCACCCTGAAATCGGCTTCTGTATCGACGATCTGCGCGTCGAGCGCTGGTCGCGCGACCGCGACTATTTCGTCGCCGCCGCGCAGAAACTTGGTGCAACGGTGTCGGTGCAATCGGCCGATGCGAGCGAGGAGCGTCAGATCGCGCAGATCGAAAACCTGATCTCGCGCGGTGTGGACGTGATCGTCATCGTGCCGTTCAATTCGAAGACGCTTGGCAACGTGGTGGCCGAAGCGAAGAAGGCAGGCATCAAGGTCGTCTCGTATGACCGCCTGATTCTCGATGCCGACGTCGACGCATACATCTCGTTCGACAACGAGAAAGTAGGCGAATTGCAGGCCCAGGGCGTGTATAACGCGCAACCGAAGGGTAACTACTTCCTGCTTGGCGGCGCGCCGACCGACAACAACGCGAAGATGCTGCGCGAAGGCCAGTTGAAGGTCCTCAAGCCGGCAATCGATCGCGGCGACATCAAGGTCGTCGGGCAGCAGTGGGTGCCGGAGTGGAGCGCCTCGACTGCGCTTCGCATCACGGAAGACGCGCTTACGGCGAACAACAACAAGATCGACGCGATCGTCGCATCGAACGACGGCACCGCCGGCGGCGCAATCCAGGCGCTGGCCGCACAGAAGATGGCGGGCAAGGTGCCAGTGTCGGGGCAGGACGCCGACCTTGCGGCCGTGAAGCGCCTGATTGCGGGCACGCAGACCATGACGGTCTACAAGCCGCTCAAGCTGATCGCGGGCGAAGCCGCAAAGCTCGCGGTGGATCTGGCGAAGGGAACGAAGCCGGCGTTTAATGCGCAGTATGACAACGGCAAGAAGAAGGTCGACACGGTGCTGCTGCAACCGACGCTCCTCACGAAGAGCAACGTCGACATCGTCGTGAAGGATGGCTTCTACACCCAGTCGCAACTCGCGAGCCAATAAGACGTAAGACGTGCGCGGCTTTTCATCATCCCGCTAGCTAAAGATTAAAGCTAAGGGATGACCGAAGCCGCGCACTTTGCAACGAGGCAGACGCGAATGGCGCAATCATTGCTGACGATGCGCGGCATCGTCAAATCGTTTTCCGGCGTGAAGGCGCTGGATGGCATCGACCTCGCCGTCTCACCGGGCGAATGTATCGGCCTGTGCGGCGAAAACGGCGCGGGTAAATCGACGCTCATGAAAGTGCTTTCCGGTGTGTATCCGCACGGCACATGGGACGGCGAGATTCTCTGGGAAGGTCAGCCGCTCAAGGCGGCGAACGTGCGCGACACTGAACGCGCGGGCATCGTCATCATTCACCAGGAACTGATGCTGGTGCCGGAGCTTTCGGTGGCCGAGAACATTTTTCTCGGCAACGAAATCACGTTGCCTGGCGGGCGCATGAACTACGCGGCGATGTACAGTCGCGCCGATGAACTGCTGCGCGAACTGGACATTACCGGCATCAACGTCGCGCAGCCGGTGATGAACTACGGCGGCGGTCACCAGCAGCTCATCGAAATCGCCAAGGCGTTGAACAAGCGCGCGAAGCTGCTGATTCTCGACGAACCATCGTCTTCACTGACGGAGACGGAAACGCGCATTCTGCTCAACATCGTGCGCGACCTGAAAAAGCGCGGCGTGGCGTGCGTCTACATCTCGCACAAGCTCGACGAAGTCGAAGCGGTGTGCGACACGATCACGGTCATCCGCGACGGCCGGCATGTGTCGACCGGGCCGATGCGCGAGCTGACCACCGAACGCATCATCGCGATGATGGTGGGGCGCGAAATCAGGAACCTGTTTCCGCGCGAGCCGCACGAAATTGGCGAGATCATCTTCGAAGCGCGCAACGTGACGTGTTACGACGTCACGAACCCTCGCCGCAAACGCGTCGACGACGTCTCGTTCACGCTGCGGCGCGGCGAGATCCTCGGCGTGGCGGGGCTGGTCGGAGCAGGGCGCACCGAGCTGATGCAGGCGGTGTTCGGCGCCTATCCGGGCACGAGCACGGCGAGCGTGATGCTCGAGGGCGCATCGCTCAGGATTCGCGCACCGGTCGACGCGATCCGTGCCGGCATTGCAATGGTGCCCGAGGATCGCAAGCGTCACGGCATCGTGCCGCAACTGGGCGTCGGGCACAACATCACGCTTGCGGTGCTGCAACGCTTTGCCAAAGGCGGGCGCATCGATGCCGCCGCCGAACTCGACACCATCCACACGGAAATACGGCGGCTGTCGATTCGCGCCGCGCATCCGATGCTGTCGATCGCGAGCCTTTCGGGCGGCAACCAGCAAAAGGCCGTGCTCACGAAGATGCTGCTGACGAATCCGAAGGTGCTGATTCTCGATGAACCGACACGCGGCGTCGATGTGGGCGCGAAGTACGAGATCTACAAGCTGATCTTTCAACTCGCGCAGCGCGGCATGGCGATCGTGATGATTTCGTCGGAGTTGCCGGAAGTGCTTGGCATCAGCGACCGCGTGCTCGTGATCGGCGAAGGCGAGCTGCGCGGCGATTTCATCAACGACGGCCAGACGCTTACACAGGAACATATCCTGACGGCCGCACTGAACCCTGTGAATTCTTCCATGACTCAAACCGGAGCGAGTGCCGCATGACTCCCGACGTCACTTCCCAAGGTCCTGGCGACGCGGCTTCGTCCGCCTCGTACGGCAGCGGACAGCGTTTCCAGCAACTGTTCGCACGCTACAAGATTCTCGCGCTGCTGCTCGCAGTCGCGGCGATCTGGATTTTCTTTTCGTTCCTGACGCATGGCGCGTTCGTCACGCCGCGCAACCTGTCGAACCTGCTGCGACAGATGTCGATCACCGGCATGCTCGCCTGCGGCATGGTGTTCGTCATCATCGCGGGCGAGATCGATCTGTCGGTCGGGTCGCTGCTTGGATTGCTGGGCGGCGTCGCGGCGATACTCGACGTGAACCGTCACTGGCCGCTTGCCGTGACGGTGCCTGTCGTGATGCTGCTCGGCGTGCTGGTCGGCATGTTCAACGGCTGGTGGTCGACATACCGGCGGGTGCCTTCGTTCATCGTCGGCCTCGGCGGCATGCTCGCGTATCGCGGCATCCTGCTCGGGATCACGGGTGGCTCGACCATCGCGCCCGTCTCCGATGGCCTCGTGTTCCTCGGCCAGGGCTACCTGCCGCGGATCGCGGGCGATACGCTCGCCGTCGTGATCTTCGCGCTGCTTGCGCTGCTGACGGTGCGCCAGCGCCGCAACCGGCAGCGCTATGAACTGCCGGTCGTGCCGGCCTGGCAGGACGTCGCGAAGATCGTGGGCGCGGGGGTGATCCTGCTCGCGTTTATCGCCACGCTCGACCGCTACGGCGGCATTCCGGTGCCGGTGTTGATGCTGCTCGCGCTGCTGGCCGTTTTCACGTGGATCGCGACGCAGACTGTGTTTGGCCGCCGCATCTACGCAGTCGGCTCGAATCTCGAAGCCACCCGGCTTTCGGGCGTCAACACCGACCGCGTGAAGCTCGCGATCTTCGCGCTGATGGGGCTGATGTGCGCGTTCGGCGGCATCGTCAACACGGCGCGGCTCGCGGCCGGATCGCCTTCGGCGGGGACGATGGGCGAACTCGATGCGATCGCCGCGTGCTTTATCGGCGGCACGTCGATGCGCGGCGGCTCGGGCACGGTGTACGGCGCGTTGATCGGCGCGCTGGTGATGGCGAGCCTCGATAACGGCATGTCGATGCTGGACGTCGACGCCTACTGGCAGATGATCGTGAAGGGCGGCATTCTCGTGCTGGCCGTGTGGATCGATGTGGTGTCGGGGTCGAACCGGCGTTAAGGGAGGGCGGCGCGTGTTGGTACGGCTGGACAATGCTTGACACGTTACATGTAACGCGTATAATTCGTTACATGTAACTGAGGAGGAAGCCATGCCAGTCACACTTACCGAACGCGTGAAAGCGCACCGTCAGGGCCTCCGGGCTGCGGGTCTGCGCCCGATCCAGATATGGGTTCCCGATACGCGCCGCTCCGGTTTCGCAGAGGAATGCGCACGTCAGTCGCGCGTCGTCAGCGGGAGCAAGTCAGAAACCAAGATGCTCGATTTCATCGAACAGGCCGCTGACCTGGATGACTGGCAATGAAGCGCGGAAGCATTGTCACTGTCGCTCTCCAGGGCGATTTCGGCAAAGGACGACCGGCGCTAGTCGTGCAATCCGACTTGTTCGCCGGTCATCCAAGCGTTTCGGTTCTATTGGTGTCCAGCGAGATTGTCGATGCACCATTAATTCGCATTGAGATACAGCCGAGCGAGCGAAACGGCCTGCGCGATCCCTCGCAAATCCTTGCCGATAAGATCTTCACCGTGAAGCGCGAAAAAGTAGGCAGCGTCATCGGCCAGATCGAGGACGAGGTGATGGTCTCAGTCAACCGCGCCATGCTGGTTTTTTTGGGCCTTGCCTAATCATCGGAAAAGAACGTGGAACGGAGACAAGCGTTACTTCACACGATTGCGCCTTTGCGCTTCGTGGCGTACCTCTTCGTATGCGTGCTCTTCGTATATTTCGGGTTGAAATGGGCGCTGGTTTTTACTGCCCAGGCCTCTCTGTGGGAGTCCGGCGAGTGTTGGCGAGACTCGTGCGAATACCTCCCAGATAACCGCGTCATTCTGCACGGCGGATATGTGGTCATCGGGGCAATGGTGGTCGCGCTTGCGATCTTGCGCGACATGACAGCACGCCGATCTGTGAGCAGGGCCGAACACAAAACGTGGCCATGGGCCTAACCATTGGAAAAGAACCATGCGGTACGTCGTTGTTAGTGGTGAACATGCGAATAAGGCCGCGGATGCTATCGCCGCGCTCGAGAAGAGTGTCAACGCGGCTATTCGGGAGGGTGCTACCGTCTCCGGAGGTGTCAGTGTTGTACATGGACCTTCGTCGAGAAACTTTGGAATGCCTGGCTACCAGGCATTCCAGGCCGTGATCTACCTGAATTAAAAAACAGGAAGAGTTCCGACTTGATTCGCAATATGGTTGCAAGAATGATGCAGGCAATGTGCCTGGTCGTCGCAACATTCCTGGGGCCTGTTCACACAAACGTCGTTTGATCGTGTGCTCTGGTGATGGAAATCACTGAAGCCCAATATCATCAGATCGAGCATTGCCTGCCGCGACAGCGCGGCAACGTCAGCCTGACGAACCTGCAAGTGCTCAATGCGATTCTTTACGTCGCCGGGCATGGCTGCAAGTGGCGCGGACTGCCGAAGCGTTTCGGCCGATGGCACACGATCTACGCGAGGATGAACCGCTGGTCCAAAAGTGGCGTGATGGATCGCGTGTTTGCGGAGTTGCAGCGCGCACAGATCGTTCGCATCAAGATCGAGGCGGTCTCGCTGGATAGCACGATGGTAAAGGTTCATCCGGGCGGTACCGGTGCGTTAAAAACCGGACCTCAGGCCATCGGAAAATCCCGAGGCGAATAGACCACCAGGATTCGTATGGTTGCCGTGGATGCTCGAACGGCCATAACGTTCGCACTGTCCCCGGCCAGGCCGGCGACGCGCCACAGGGACGCGAGTTGCTCAAGAACCTGGGGCCGACTAAGCAACCGCCTCGAACCATGGGAATACGATCGCGAAATGTACAAGCGCCGTAACGAGGTCGAACGTCTGTTGGCCATGCCGACTGGACGGCGCAACGCGCATGGAGGCCATTGTCGCCCTACGCGTTGCGGCGATTTCAGGAAACCGGCGAACGATGCGCGTCGAGCGCCGGTTGAGAAACCTAGACTTTCAGCTCGATCCGCTTAAAGCGTCCGGCAAGGACACCATACGCGAGTATGGCAACGATTCCGTGGGCCCCCACGAACCACAGCGCGCGGTCGAATGAGCCCGTGCTGGCAACGACAAAGCCAATAACGAGCGGGGTGACGATTCCGGCCGTGTTGCCGATGCCGTTGAATACGCCACCGCTCAGGCCCGTCATTTCACGTGGCGCCACGTCGGCGACAACCGCCCAGCCGATCGCACCGAGACCCTTCCCGAAGAAGGCCAGCGACATGATGACGACTACAGCCGTGTCGCTCACGGCGAACGGTGCGGCCATGATGGCGGTGGCGAGGACCATCCCGATCATGAACGGCGTCTTGCGGGCGAACGAAACGGTAAAGCCCCTGCGAATCAGATAGTCCGACAGCGCGCCGCCGAGAATCCCGCCGCTGAACCCGCAGATGGCCGGCAGCGCGGCGACCATGCCGACGGTCATGATGTTCATGCCGCGTTCTTTGACGAGATAAATCGGAAACCACGTGATGAAGAAGTACGTCAGTGCGGTAATGCAATATTGGCCGATGTAGATTGCCCACAACATACGGCTCGTGAAAAGCGTGCTGATTTCCCTTCGCGTGAAGCGCCGGCGGTCCTTCGCCGCGCCCGTATCGAGCCCGACAAGCGCGCCGTTCTCCGAGATGAATTCGAATTCGCGCCTGCTCATGCGTGAATGCGTCTTCGGGTCGCCCATTGTGGCAAACCAGACGCATGCCAGCACAACGCCGAGGCCGCCCATGAAGAAGAACACGTGGTGCCAGCCGAGCGCGTGGGTGAGCCATGCCATCAAAGGCGTGAAGATGACGACCGCGAGATATTGCGCCGAGTTGAAGAGCGCGCTCGCCGTACCGCGTTCGGAGGTCGGAAACCAGGTTGCAACGACGCGCGCATTGCCCGGGAACGCGGGCGATTCGACGAGCCCCAGCATGAACCGCATGATGAAGAGCGCAACGGTGGCGGAGGCGGTCGTGGTGAAAATGGAGACCGTGCCCTGGCTGATGGTGAAAAGCGACCACAACGCGATACTCGCGCCATATACGCGCTTTGCGCCGAACCGGTCGAGCAGCCAGCCGCCCGGGATCTGGCCGATTGCATAAGCCCACCCGAACGCGGAAAACACGATGCCGAGCGAGGCCGCGGTGAGGCCGAGGTCTTTCGCCACGAACGTTCCGGCAATCGAGAGCGTTGCCCGGTCCGCGTAGTTCAGGACCGTGACAAAAAAAATCAGTCCGAGGATGTAGTAACGGAAGTGTCCAACCCTGGCCATGGTGTCCGGCGCGGGGGCAGCCGCGATATCGAAAGTCTTCATGTGTCTCCTCCCAGTTCCCGGGATGGTTTCCTGCTGACGCGGGCGCTGGCGGCGCTCACGCGTTGAGAATCAAGGGGTCACGCTGGTCTCCGGGCGACGACCGGCGAAGGTGGCGGCGAGGCTGGCCAGCACGATTTCACCCATCGCTATCCGGGTCTGCACCGTCGCGCTCGCGCGATGGGGTTGCAGGACGACGTTCGCCAGTGAATACAGTTCGGTGGGCACGTTCGGCTCGTCCACGAAAACATCAAGGCCGGCGCCGGCGATGCGCTTCGTCGCGAGCGCCTGCACGAGGTCTGCTTCGTTGACGAGCTTGCCGCGCGCGACATTGATGAGGTACCCGTCGGGGCCAAGGGCGTCGAGCACATCGGCGTCGATGATGCCTTCCGCTTCGTCGGCCGAAGCTGCGAGAATCAGTGCGTCGCTTTCGTTAGCGAGTTGGTGCAGTCCTGGCACAAACCGGTAAGGGACATCGCCGATTTCGCGCAAATCCGTGTAGCTGATCTGGCATCGGAACGCCGCGGCGCGCGTCGCAATGGCCCGCCCGACTCGCCCCAGACCGACAATGCCGATCTTCATGCCGCTGAACTTCCACGCAAGTGGCAACGCCGACTTTCCCCATTGACCGTCGCGCACATATTGATCGCCGACGCACAGTCCACGGCACGCTGAAATCAGGAGGCCGATGGCAAGGTCAGCGACGTCGTCGGTCAGCACGCCCGGTGTGGTCGAAACATGGATGCCGCGCGACCGGGCGTATTCGAGGTCGACGGCATCGGTCCCGATTCCGTTAATCGCGACGATGCGCAACGCCGGCAGCGCGTCCATGATTTCATTGCTGATGCCTGACGCGCCTCCCGTAACGACGCCCGTTATGAGCGGACCCACTTCCCGGAGAAAACCCCGTTTGTCCGCGTGCTGGTAATACCGGTGAACGGTATAGAGCGCGCTGAGCTCGTTGTCGAGCGCGGGCAGTACCGGGTTGATGAGAAGGACTTCAGACATACATTTTCCTCGGACGGAACGCACGTCGGGAAACGGCGTTGGAAAGACTGGTTCGCGCGAAAAACGCGCGCACGGTTCAAGAAAGTGAAACCGAGTATAGGCGGGTGATCGATTAAGGTCTAAGCTATATTCAGCATCGACTAATTCAAAAATTGACATGATTGTTGAGCTAAATCACCTGCGATGTTTTGTGGCAGTTGCCGAGGAATTGCACTTCGGACGGGCCGCCGCGCGATTGTTCATGACGCAGCCACCTTTGAGCAGACAGATCCATTTGCTGGAGGAGGCGCTTGGTCTTGTGCTCCTGGAGCGCAATAGCCGAAGCGTGCGGCTGACGGACGCCGGGCGGGTGTACTACGACGACGCGGTGAGAATCCTGCGGCTGTCGGATCAGGCCGCCGACCATGCGCGCAGGGTCGCGCGTGGAGACTCGGGCCAGGTGACGCTGGGCTTCACAGCGGTGTCTGGATATCAATTGATGCCGGAGCTGCTTTCCGCCGCGCGCGAGAACCTGCCCGGTATCAAGGTCGTGTTGAAGGAGATGGTTTCAGTCGAACAGGTCAAGGCACTCGAGACACGCGTCATCGACCTTGGCATCATGCGTTCGCAGTTCGCGACGAAAGGGCTCGCCTTTTGCCATCTGGTGCGTGAGCCCCTTCTCGTTGCCGTGCCCGCGACGCACCCGCTCGCAAAGCGCCGGTCGATAGCGGCGAAGGATCTCGAGGGCGCTCCGTTCGTGATGTATTCGGCAGACGGCGGCAAATACTTTCACGACAGGATAACGGCGCTCTTGAACGCTGCCGGGATTCGGGTGAATTTCACGCAGTTCATGGATCAGACGCATACCATCGTCGCACTTGTTCGTGCGGGAACTGGCGTCGCCATCGTGCCCGCGTCAGCGAGGGAGTTGTGCTTCGACGACGTCGTCTTTCGCCCTGTATGGACCCCGGATGCCTACGCGGATATCGATCTTGCCTGGAGTGACGACCCGCGTAGTGCGGCAGTGGAAAACTTCCGGCGCTTTGCGATAAACCATTTTGCGGAAGTGGTGAGGCGTCGGTAGCGGGTCGATTCGCGTGCCTCGACGGGTATGAGGCGCATGGCCCGGCGAGGCGGCAGCGACTGGCGGGGCGGCCGTTTCCCGATAGCGTGTCTCCCCCGCGTCTATCCCGCATCCCCGCCGCAAAAGGACTCAAGCCCCAGAAAAATCGGCCGATAACAGTACAGATGAGGCCGACTCATACACCTCGCCCTGTCCGCCCAACCGATAACGTGACGAATCTCGCCCAAACGCCGCTTTCCGATCGCCTTCGCACGCTGATCGACACCGTCCAGCACAACGAGCGCACGCTTCGCCGCTTCCAGGACGTCGAACTGCATCTGATCGGCGCGCAGGACTTCCGGTCTTTCCTCGACACGCTGTTCACCCGTCTGCCGCGCGAATTCACGCTGACAGGCGTGCTGCTCTGGCTCGACGACCGCGCTCCGATGCTGCATGAACTGCTATCGCCGGAGGCGCCTTACCGGCCCGCGAGCCACCAGCTGAAAACCGCGCGTCATATCGGCGAGGCGGGTGCGCCACTGTGACGCGACGGCCGTCCGTGGCTCGGCACGGCGCGGGCAATGGGCGCACCGGCACACCACGCGTTCTTCGAAGGCCAGACGCCTGCCGCCAGCGCGATCGTGTTGCCGCTCACGACCGCCGGCCGCGCGATGGGCTACCTTTGCCTTGGCAGCGACAACGCGGGGCGCTTTGCGGAAGGCATGGCGACCGACATCCTCGAGCGCTTCGCGACGATCGTCAACGCGAGCCTCGATAACGTCGCACATCGCGAGCGGCTCAAGCAGCTCGGCATGACGGACCCGCTAACGGGCCTCGCGAACCGCCGTTATTTCGACGAGCGCCTGCGCGAGGAAACCACGCGCGCGGCGCGCTACGCGCTGCCGGTCGCGTGTCTTTTCATCGACATCGACGGCTTCAAGCAGATCAACGACACCTACGGCCATCAGACGGGCGATCGCGCGCTCGTGCTCGTCGCCGCCTGCGTGCGGCAACAGGTGCGGCTCGGCGACACGCTCGCGCGTTACGGCGGAGAAGAGTTCGCCGCGCTGCTGCAAGGCGATCTGAAGGATGCGACGGTCGTCGCTGAACGCGTGCGTCAGGCGGTGTCGGCGCTCGAACTGCTCGACGAAAGCGGCATGCGGATTGGCCTGACCGTGTCGATCGGCGTGTCGGCGCGCGCGAGCAAACACCGCGACGATCCATCGACGCCAGGCGCCACGCTCATCGGCGAAGCCGATCGCGCGATGTATCTGGCCAAGCGTCATGGCCGCAATCGCGTGCAGGCGCTCCCCGGCAATACGCCGGACGCGCCTGGGCGTTAAGCAGAAGGAACACCGCCGCGCGGTCCCGCATCACGCGTCCGGCGGCACGCCGAGCAGTTGCAGCGCGCCCCCCGCCACCGATGAAAACACCGGACCCGCCACCGTGCCGCCATAGAACGCGCGGCCAGCCGGATCGTCGATCATGACGGCGACGATCAGCCGTGGATCGCTCATCGGCGCCATGCCGACAAAGAGCGCGCGATAGCGGTTCCTTGCGTACGTCGCGCCGACCTGCTTGCGCGCGGTGCCGGTCTTGCCGCCCACCCGATAGCCTTCGATCGCCGCCGCGCGGCCGGTGCCGCCAGGCCCCGTCGCCATTTCCAGCATCGAGCGGATCGACGCCGCCGTCGCCGGCATCGTCACGCGGTGGCCCGGGTTGCGCGGCGCGACGTCGATGCCAGACTGCGCGTGATCGAGCAGCAGCGTGGCCGGATGCAGCGTGCCGTCGCCCGCGTAGGCGGTATAGATCTGCGCGATCTGCAGAAGCGACGCGGAGAGTCCATAGCCGTACGCCATCGTCGCCTGTTCGATGGGCCGCCAGCGTTTGTACGGCCGCACCTTGCCCGCCGCGACGCCGGGAAACGTCAGCGTCGGCGGCTGGCCAAGCCCGTATTCCTGGTATTTCGTCCAGATCGTTTCCGCCGGCAGGTTCAGCGCGAGCTTCGCGAGCGCGATGTTGCTCGACTTCTGCACCGCCTCGGCAACCGTCATCCGGCCGTGATCGGACGTGTCGTGAATCACGTTCGGCCCGATCCGGTAACTGCCGGGCGTCGTATCGATGAGCGTTTGCGGACGTACCTTGCCTTCATCGATCGATAACGCGACGACCAGCGGTTTGATCGTCGAACCGGGCTCGAACGTGTCGACGACCGCGCGGTTGCGCAGCTGCCGGCCGGTCAGACGCGCGCGGTCGTTCGGGTCGAAAGTCGGCCAGTTCGCGAGCGCGAGCACTTCGCCGTTGCGCGCGTCGAGCACGACGACGCTGCCGGCCTGCGCACTGTGTTTTTCGACGGCCGCGCGCAACTGCGCATGGGCAAGCTGCTGGATGCGCCGGTCGATCGTCAACTGGACGGTTGCGCCGTTCCTTGCCGGCACGCGCGGCCGTGTCTCGGACACCACGCGGCCGAGCCGGTCGCGGATTACTTCGCGCTCGCCCGGCGCGCCGCTCAGCCATGCGTCGGCGGCGAGTTCGATGCCCTCCTGACCCTTGTCCTCGATGTCCGTGAAGCCCACCACGTGCGCGGCCGATTCACCCTCGGGATAGAAGCGCTTCGTATCGGCGATCTGCGTCAGCCCCGCAAGCCCAAGCCGGTCGATCTTTTCCGCGGTGTCGGCATCGACCTGGCGCCTGAGCAGCACGAACTGCCGGTCGCCAGCGAGTCGCCGCCGCAGTTCGGCAACCGGCATGTCGACCAGCTTCGCGAGCGGCGCGAAGGCGGCCTCCTTGATGAGCCGCGGCGTGGCCCAGATCTCGAAGGTCGGCAGACTCACGGCGAGCA
Organism: uncultured Paraburkholderia sp.; assembly: GCA_937917025.1. GTDB lineage: Bacteria > Pseudomonadota > Gammaproteobacteria > Burkholderiales > Burkholderiaceae > Paraburkholderia. The sequence goes on along the minus strand of CALFSF010000517.1, from coordinate 7,514 downwards.
TCGCGCCATGCCGGTCGACGATGCGCCCGCGTGTAGCCTCCAGTTCGATCGTGCGCTGATAGCGCTTTTGCCCCTGCTCGATATAGAAATCCTGATTGGCCACCTGAATCCAGAACGCGCGCCCCAGCAGCGAAGCAAACGCCGCGGAGATGATCAGGACGACGAGCTTCGAGCGCCACATCGGCAGACGCGAGGCGAGGAGCGGATTGTGCGACGCGCCCGCGTGCGGATCGCGGTGCGGCGGAGTGTGCTTTGGGTTCATGGCACCGATTGTAATGAGATCGTAATCTCGATGCCAGCGCCATGCGGAAAACGGAAGCGGCACCGGCAAAGCGGCGCCGCAAAAAAGAAAATGCCCGGTCACGCATTGTTTTAAAAGCGTGGCCGGGCGATTCGTTCTATCACTGCGTCGTCTCCGACGTGGCGTGTTTCCGAGGCGCTACCGATCTCCGGGCGCCTTCTTTTTTTATCCTGCCCGCGCGATGCGCTCAGGCCGGCAGCGAGAAGCTCGCGATCGCTTCGCGCAACGCGCCCACCTGATCCTTCAGCGAATGCGCGGCAGCGGCGGCCTGTTCCACGAGCGCCGCGTTCTGCTGCGTCACCTGATCCATTTCGCCCACCGCGCGATTGACCTGCTCGATGCCCGCGCTCTGCTCGCGCGACGCGCTGCTGATTTCCTCGAGTATCTCGTTCACGCGCCGCACCGACTGCACGATCTCCGTCATCGTCGAACCGGCGTTCGTCACGAGCGACGCGCCTTCTTCCACGGTATCCGTCGAGGTTTCGATCAGCGCCTTGATTTCCTTCGCGGCCGTGGCGGAGCGCTGCGCGAGGCTGCGCACCTCGGCGGCCACGACGGCGAAGCCGCGTCCCTGTTCGCCGGCGCGCGCCGCTTCCACGGCTGCGTTCAACGCAAGGATGTTGGTCTGGAACGCGATGCCGTCGATCACGCCGATGATGTCGCCGATCTGCCGCGAGCTGCTGGTGATCTCGCCCATCGTGCGCACCACGTCCTCGACGACCTTGCTGCCGCGCTTCGCGACATCCGCGGCCTGGCCGGCCAGTTCCGCGGCCTGCAACGCGTTGTCGGCGTTGTGCTTCACGTTGGCCGTCATCTCGTCCATGCTCGACGCGGTCTGCACGAGCGCGGCGGCCTGTTCCTCGGTGCGCTGCGAGAGATCGGTGTTGCCGGCGGCGATTTCCGTCGCGCCGACGTTGATGTTGTCGGTGCCGGTGCGCACGCGCGAAACCGTCTCGACGAGACCTTGCTGCATCCTGTGCAGCGCGAACAGCAGGCTGCTGTGATCCTTGTGGCTCAGCACCGGCACGGCAGTCGCGAGGTCGCCGTGCGCCATGCGCTGCGCGGCTTCGACGGCCACTTCCAGGTCGCCGCCGAGCGTGCGTCGCACGCTGCGCAGCACGAACAGCATCACGATCGTCGCGATGCCGCCGAGCACGGCGGTGATCAGCAGCCAGCGCAGCAGGTTCGCGTAGAACGCGGCCTGCACGTCGTCCATATACATGCCGGTCACGATGAACCAGTCCCACGGTGCGAAGCGCAGCACGTAGCTCGTTTTCGCGACCGGTTCCTGGCTGCCTGGCTTCGACCACAGATAGTCGACGAAGCCGCCGTGCTCCGAAGTGCCGGCCTTGACGATGTCGAGGAACAGATGGTTGCCCGCCGGGTCGGCGAACTGGCCGAGGTTCTTGCCGTTCAGTTCCGGCTTGATCGGATGCATCAGCATCACGGGCTGCGAATCGTTGACCGACAGATAACCGTCGCTGCCATAACGCATCGTGCCGAGGGTGGCGAGTGCCTGCTTCTTCGCCTCGTCTTCGGTGATCGCGTGCTGTTGTGAAAGGGTGTAGTAATGATTGACGATGCTGTTGGCCTGCTGAACCAGAGACGTCAGCTGGTCGCGGCGGTCGGCAATCATCGACGTGCGGTTCTGGATCGCGCCGAACGCGCCGATCAGGATCAGACCGATCCAGAGTACGGCGATCATCGAGCCGAGTTTTTTATTGAGGGTCATCTTCTGCATGGTGTACGCGTTTTCCGTCGGTCGAAGCGGGCTGGATTGGGAGGCAGGCAGGCGATGCCATGTTCGCGTTTACGGCCTCGCATGCGGTGCGGCGCAGGAAGGGGAAACCCGTAATCCACAGACAAAAACGGACATCTTTCGAAGCAGTGAAATGCAGTTTTACGCGGTGCGCGGCATTAATGCTTTCGAATAGCCGTCGAAGTCGGAATAACCGGAATCAGTTTTAATCAATACGATTTTATTCAGCTAATTTCGCCAGAATATGCCACATGATGCACATAAAAATTACACAATTTTCACCGCCACTCCATCAATTGCCATAAGGCCCGGAGCCGGAAGACAGCGCGGTTTTATTTCGTTTATAGTCGCCACTTTTAGCTCGCGAGACACCGCGTTAAATCGTCACCAGGCGATCGAACGCGGCAGATAAAAAACCGGATGGGACGCGGGCTTTTTTGCCCATTCTTTTAAACCCGATTTCCTTTTGTGCTGGAAAGCTCATGCGAGCCGTCAGATTTGCCGCGGGATTCGGCCCGCGCCTTTAGCCGCCGCTCGAACCCGGTTTTCCCAACGATGTGGCGCGTGCCGGCAATGAAATCCGGCCGCGCCTTCAGAGGACTGTAGGAGTCACACGATGAATGCAAGAGATCCCCAATTCCTGAGCGCTTCACGCAGCGCGCGTTTGCGCCAGATGCTGGTGGGCAACGAGCTCGAATTCCTGATGGAAGCCCATAACGGCCTGTCGGCGCGCATCGTGCGCGAAGCGGGTTTTCGCGGCATCTGGGCGTCGGGCCTCGCTATCTCCGCGCAATACGGCGTGCGCGACAACAACGAAGCGAGCTGGACCCAGGTCGTCGACACGCTCGAATTCATGGCCGACGCGAGCGATCTGCCGATCCTGCTCGACGGCGACACCGGCTACGGCAACTTCAACAACGTGCGCCGTCTCGTGCGCAAGCTGGAGCAGCGGGGTGTGGCGGGCGTCTGTATCGAGGACAAGCAGTTTCCGAAGACCAACAGCTTCATCAACGGCGAGCGCCAGCCGCTCGCGGAAATGGATGAGTTCTGCGGCAAGATCAAGGCCGGCAAGGATTCGCAGACCGACGACGATTTCTCGATCGTCGCGCGCGTCGAGGCGCTGATTGCCGGCTGGGGCATGGACGAAGCGCTGCGCCGCGCGGAAGCGTACCGTCAGGCTGGCGCCGACGCGATCCTGATTCACAGCAAGCTGTCGCGCCCCGACGAGATTCTCGAATTCGCGCGCGAATGGGCCGGCCGCGGCCCGCTCGTGATCGTGCCGACGAAGTACTACAGCACGCCGACCGAAGTGTTCCGCAAGGCGGGCATCAGCACGGTGATCTGGGCGAACCACCTGATCCGCTCGGCGACGACGGCGATGCAGGCGGTCGCGAAAGAGATCTACACGCACGAGACGCTCGTCGACGTCGAGGACCGCATCGCGCCGGTCAACGAAATCTTCCGCCTGCAGGACGCCGACGAATACTCGGAAGCGGAAAAGCGCTACCTGTCGGCCTCGCGCGCGTCGGGCGCGGCGGTGGTGCTGGCCGCGAGCCGCGGCGCGGGCCTCGAAGCGGTGACGACCGACCGTCCGAAGGTCATGCTGCCGATCGCGGGCAAGCCGCTGTTGCGCTGGCTCGTCGACGCGTTCAAGAAGCAGGGCGTGAACGACATCACGGTGGTGGGCGGCTATCGTGCCGACGCCATCGACACGGCCGGCGTGAAGCTGGTCGTCAATGAACGTCATGCGCAAACGGGCGAGCTGGCATCGCTTGCCTGCGCGATCGACGGCCTGCAAACCGATACGGTGATTTCGTACGGCGACCTGCTGTTTCGCAGCTACATCCTGCGAGATCTGGTCGAGAGCGAAGCGGACTTCAGCGTGGTGGTCGATTCGTCGCTGACGCAGACCGAAAACAGCAGCGTGCGCGACTTCGCATGGTGCTCGGCGGCCGACGATCGTGGCCTGTTCGGCAACAAGGTGCTGCTCCGGCGCGTGGCGAGTGAGCCGCTCGACGCGCAAAAACCGGATGGACGCTGGGTCGGTTTGCTGAACGTGCGCGGCGAAGGACGCGAGCGTCTGAAGACTGTCGTCGCGAAGCTGCGCGAGCAACAGGATTTCGACACGCTCGACATGCCGGCGCTTTTGAACGCGCTCGTCGAAGCGGCTGAACAGGTCGAAGTGCAGTACGTGCACGGCCACTGGCGCGGTGTGAACGACCTCGAGGATTTTCGTCGCGCGGGCGATTTCGCGCACGCGCAGACGCCGTTTGCCGTGGGCGGCACGAGCGGCGGGGAGGCCCGATGATCGAAGCCGCGCAATTTGTCGAGGCGGCGCGCGAGCGCGGCTTCGACTGGTACGCGGGCGTGCCGTGTTCGTATCTGACGCCATTCATCAACTACGTGGTGCAGGATCCGTCGCTGCACTACGTGTCGGCGGCCAATGAAGGCGACGCGGTCGCGCTGATCGCGGGCGTGACGCTGGGCGCGAAGAACGGCCGGCGCGGCGTCACGATGATGCAGAACTCCGGTCTCGGCAACGCGGTGAGCCCGCTCACGTCGCTGACGTGGACGTTCCGGCTGCCGCAGCTGCTGATCGTGACGTGGCGCGGCCAGCCCGGCGTGCCGGATGAACCGCAGCACGCGCTGATGGGCCCGGTCACGCCGGCCATGCTCGAAACGATGGACATTCCGTGGGAGACGTTCCCGACGGAAAGCGACGCGATCGGTCCGGCGCTCGACCGCGCAATCGCCCACATGGACGAAACGGGCCGCCCGTACGCGCTCGTGATGCAAAAGGGCAGCGTCGCGCCTTACGCGCTGAAGCAGAACGCGGCGCCCGCCGCGCGCGCGCCGCGTGCGGCGCGTTCCGTATCGGCCGGCGTGCCGCAGGACGCGTTGCCGTCGCGTCACGACGCGTTGCAGCGCGTGATCTCGCACACGCCGGTCGATTCGACGGTCGTGCTCGCATCGACCGGCTTCTGCGGCCGCGAACTCTACGCGATCGACGACCGTCCGAACCAGCTCTATATGGTCGGCTCGATGGGTTGCCTCACGCCGTTCGCGCTCGGTCTGGCGCTCGCGCGTCCCGACCTGAAGGTGGTCGCGCTCGACGGCGACGGCGCCGCGCTAATGCGCATGGGCGTCTTCGCGACGCTCGGCGCGTATGGTCCGTCGAACCTCACGCACGTGCTGCTCGATAACGGCGCGCACGATTCGACCGGCGGCCAGGCGACCGTTTCTCCGGCTGTGTCGTTCGCGGGTGTCGCGGCGGCGTGCGGCTACGCATCCGCCGTCGAAGGCGACGATCTGGCATTGATCGACGAGGTGCTCGGCTCCGCGCCCGCGAAGGACGGTACGCGTTTCGTGCGCGTGTCGATCAGGCGCGGCACGCCCGACGGCCTGCCGCGTCCCACCATCACCCCGCCCGATGTGAAGACGCGCCTGATGCGCCACATCGGCACGGCTCAAGGAGTGCGTTGATGCTGTTGCTCAATCCCGGCCCCGTCACGCTGACCGAACGCGTGCGCCGGAGCCTGCTGCAAACCGACCTGTGCCATCGCGAGAGCGAATTCTTCGACTTGCAGGAAGAGGCGCGCACGCGTCTCGTGAAGCTGTACGACCTCGACCCGTCGCAATGGCAGGCCGTATTGATGACGGGCTCCGGCACGGCGGCCGTCGAAAGCATGATCGCGGCGCTCGTGCCGGAAAACGGCAAGCTGCTGATCATCGAAAACGGCGTGTACGGCGAGCGCATCACGCAGATCGCGAGCCAGTACCGCATCGCGCATGAAGCGCTGAAACACGACTGGATGGCGGCGCCGGATCTCGCGCGCGTCGCCGCGTGCCTCGACGGCGATCGCGGCTTCACGCACGTCGCCGTGATCCATCACGAAACGACGACGGGCCGCCTGAACGACCTCGCGGCGCTCGGCGCGCTCTGCCAGCAGCGCGGTATCCGTCTGCTGGTCGACGGCGTGAGCAGCTTCGCCGCCGAAGCGATCGATTTCGTCAGCGGCGGCATCGACGCCGTCGCGGCCACCGCGAACAAATGCGTGCATGGCGTGCCGGGCGCTTCGTTCGTGATGGTGCGCCGCGCGGCGCTTGCGAACGCGGCAAGCCGCACGTTCTATCTCGACCTCGGGCGTCTCGCGAAACTTCAGGACCAGCGCAACACGCCGTTCACGCCTTCGGTACACGCGTACTACGCACTCGTCGAGGCGCTGCGCGAACTCGAGGACGAAGGCGGCTGGACCGCGCGTCACGCGCGCTACGCGGCGCTCGCCGAACAGGCGCGCGCGGGCCTTGCCGCACTTGGAATCGAAAGCGCGGTGCCGCCGGCGCAGTCGTCGGTGGTGTTGCGCGCGTACCGGCTGCCGAAAGGCGTCACGTATCCGCAGCTGCACGACGCGCTGAAGGCGCGCGGTTTCGTGATCTATGCGGGGCAGGGCGGTCTGTCGGCGGAACTGTTCCGCATCTCGACGATGGGCAACCTCCATCCGGCCGACATCGACCGTCTGTTGCAAGGTTTCGCCGAACTGGCGCGCTGAGCGGTTCGTCGAGTCGTGGCATCCCGGACCGGGCCGCGCTGCTCAGCGCGGGTCGGTCACCGGGTCCTTGCTGGGCGGACCGTCGGGCTGCTGTGGTTCGTCGTTGTGTCCCGGCGAAGGCGGCGCGAGCGGATCGCCTTCGGGGTCGCGCGTCGGATCCGCGATCGGATCGGGAACCGGGTTGGTCTGCATCTGATACGTCATACCTCACCTCGTGTCCGGAAGGGTCCGGCGCCGCGGCGGCCGTGCCGCCCGCTGGGCGCGGGACATCCTGTCTAGCGTAGGCCAAACGCAGGCTGCCTGCAGGCGCTTCGCGTGCGGTGGCCCTCACTTCTTCACATGACACGCCGGCGTGTGCGTCATGTTCAACTGCCAGTAACGTTCCGGTGCGAACACGTCGTCGCAGCCATGCGGGCCGAACGCGCGCAACTGGCTCGCGTACGCGTTGACCGCATCGCGTTTGAGGATTGCCTGGCGGGCCGGATCGATCGCGTGCTGCGCGTCCGGATGCGCGGGTGTCGCGACGATGCCGCGTCGCGCGAGTTCGTCGAGCCGCGCGTCGACGACGCCCGGCTGGCGCCGGTGAATCGCTTCCTCATAACCGAACCATGCAAGATGCGCGAGCCGCGGCAGCACTTCGCAGCAGGCGTCGGAGACGAGTTCGTGATCGCTGTGAAAAAGCCCCACCGGCATTAGCAGCGTGTTGGCGGTCGAGCCGTAGATGATCTCTTCGAGCGCGGCGGCGAGCTTCGTGATCGACGGCGAATCGAGGTACTGGCCGTCGCAAAACGGCATGCGCACGGGAATCGCGTCGAGCGTGGCGAGCGCGTCGTTATCCTCGATGGTGCGGGCGTGAACCGCTTCGCGGGCGCCGCTGAAGCCGGACCGGGCATCCCACTCCGTA
>CALFSF010000516.1 GCA_937917025.1 uncultured Paraburkholderia sp. | reverse complement strand
GGCCATGCTTTTGACAGCAAGCTTGCATCTGGATGGCAGCCTCTAAAAAGTGCACCATCCCCGGTGTTTGCTGCGCCGCGACAATGCGGGCACTGGGCGGCGCGCAAATAGACAAGGCCGTTCCGGGAAAAATCGGAACGGCCTCGTATAACGGGCGAAAGCAGTGCGGGTTTTGACGCCGGCACCGGGCCGGCGTCAAGGAGAGCGCTCAGTGGAGCGCCGCGACCTCTTTGGCTGACTGGGTCATATCGATGCCGCGCCGTTCACGGCTAAACAGGATCAGCACCGCGATCACAACCGCAACGATGCCCGCGACGAGCGCCATCGGCAGCGCGTAGTTGTTGCCGTGCGCTTCCGCGAACTTCGCCTGCATGGGGCCGTTGATCGCGGCGAGCAGGTTGCCGAGCTGATAGACGAGACCCGGGAAGGTCGCGCGGATATCGTCGGGTGAAATCTCGTTCAGATGCACCGGGATCACGCCCCACGCGCCCTGCACCGAGATCTGCATCAGGAACGCGCCGGCGGCGAGCATCAACGGTCCCGTCGAGAATGCCCACGGCCACAGGGCCGGCAGGGCGATCAGCGCCGCGATGAAGATGGCCCGCTTGCGGCCGATCTTTTCAGAGAGCGCGCCGAAGAAGAGACCACCGACAATCGCGCCGACATTCAGCACGATGCTGATGTTCTGCACGATCTCCGGACCGAACTTGTGCTGCACGCGCAGGAACGTCGGGTACAGATCCTGGGTGCCGTGCGAGAAGAAGTTGAACGCCGTCATCAGCACGATCGCATAGATCGACAGCTTGACGTTCTGCCGCAGCGTGGCGATGAGGCCGGGGCGGGGCCGCTGCTGCATCGTTTGCCACGCGGGCGATTCAGGCACGTGCGCGCGAACGTACAGCACGAGCAGCGCGGGCAGCACGCCGACGAAGAACATGCCGCGCCAGCCGATGTACTGATAGAGCTGGCCGAACACGAGAGAGGCGAGCAGGTAGCCGCTCGGATAGCCGGCCTGCAGCAGGCCGGACACGAAACCGCGCGAGCGTGGCGGAATGGTTTCCATGGTGAGCGCCGAGCCGACGCCCCATTCGCCGCCCATCGCGACGCCAAAGAGCGTGCGCAGGACGAGCAGGGTGGCGAGATTCGGCGAGAAACCCGACAGCAGTTCGAGCAGGGAATAACACGCGATGTTGACCATCAGCGTGGGGCGACGGCCGAACCGGTCAGCGAGCCGTCCGAAGATGAGGGCGCCGACGGGCCGCGCCATCAGCGTCAGGAAAATGGCGTAGGTGACGGAAGATATTTCCGTATGGAACTCGGCGGCGATATCTTTCAATATAAAAACCATCAGAAAGAAATCGAATGCATCGAGTGTCCAGCCCAGATAGGCGGCAATCGTGACGTTTCTCTGTTCCCGGGTCCAGCTCATCTCGTTGTTCTCCTGTTCCACAGTATCCCGCATACATGCGACGCGGTCTCCGGCGTGTCTCGCATGCCTCGTGGGAGCGGGCTTCGCGAAAGTGTACGCCGGCTGTTAAACGGATGCGTGATTCAAACTATCCTTTTTCGTGGTAATCCCTGAGTAAATTCGCATTTAATACAAACCGGCGTGAGTGCAATTGTTGGCAATATGAAATATTTGTATTGATTCGGATATATTAATTTAGGTAATTTGTAATGTGAGTGGAGGTGTATTTTCGGGCGGCTGGCGGTCTTCCTGTTCGCTGCCGGGGCGCGCCGTCTTGTTCGCCAGCAAACATACGGGCGGTTGCATGCCGCTTACGATTTCATGACATATCGTCTGCGCGTCGCGGGACCGCGAAGGACCGCTCAACCGTGCGCGAGAATGGAGGGGGAGTGTCATGAACAGTATTTTTGTCACGCGTGACAACGCCGTTGCATCCAGTCACGCCCGGTTGAGTCTGGAACAGATCCTGTTCCTCGGCACCGTGGTCCTCGCGGGCGCATTGTTCTGGGTAGCGCCGCGCCCGCCGATGGGCGACCTGGCGCAACACGCGGGCCAGGTGGCGACACTGCGCGATCTGCTCGACGGCACGTCGCCGTGGACGAATCTCGTCTACATCAACTACTTCACGCCCTATCTGCTCGGCTACGTCATTGCAGTGACGCTGTCGTTCTTCGTGCCGGTGGTGGTCGCGATGAAGCTTTCGCTGACGCTCGCGTTCTACGCGTTCATGCTGGGGTGCGTGTGCCTGCGCAGGCGCTTCAATGCCGATCCGCGTCTGGACTGGCTGTGCGTGCCCGGCTTCTTTGGCTTTTCCTTCCAGTTCGGTTTCTTCACGTTTCTGATGGCGGTGCCCGTCGGCCTGTTCTTTCTTGTCGTGGCGAGCCGCTTCGCCGATGCGCCGACGCGCGCACGGGGCGCAGCCGTCGTCGGCATGGGGGTGCTGGCGTTTTTCTCGCATGGGCTCGTATTCGCGTTCGCCTGCGCGACGGGCGGCGCGATGGTGCTCGTCACGCTCAGGGGGATGCGGCGCATCCTGCTCGCGTCGGTGCCGTATGCGCTGCTCGGCGCGCTCGCCCTCGTCTATATGCTGTACGTGAAGCAACACCACCTCGTGACGTGGACCGGCGAGCCGCACACCGGCCCCAACCTGGTATGGGACTGGACGGACACGTCGTGGGGCTGGCACCGCAGCTTCAATTTCCTGCTGTACGTGTTCGCGGTGCAGATGAAAGACGGGTACTTTCTGCTCGCCGGCGTGTTCATGCTGGCCGCGCCGTGGCTCATGGGCGCGAAGCTGAACACGAGGACGCCGGCTGCCTTCGTGCCGATGCTGGCGATGCTCGTCGTCTGGCTGCTGGTGCCTTCGGCCGCGCTCGATGTCGAGTACGTGTATCACCGTTTCGCGCTGTATCTGCTGCCGGCTTACGCGCTGATGTTCGCGAGCCCCGAAGCGCGCGACGCAGGCGCGAAGCGGGGCAACGTCCGGGATAACACGCGGGCGCCCCGCAAGCGTCTTGTCGCGCGGATCACGCCGATCGCATTGATCGCGATCTGCTGGTTGTTTTTCGGTGTGGTTGCCGAGCGTGAAGCGCGCTTTGCAGCGGCGAATGAGCCGTTCGAGACGCTGCTCCAGATGACCGAGCCGGGGCAGCGCGCGCTGAGTCTCGTCTACGATCCGGCCAGCACGATCGTGCATAACCCGTACACGCTGCACGGCTACGCGCAATGGTATGAGGCCGAACAGCAGGGCTTCGTCGATTTCAGTTTCGCGTATCTGCTGCCGCAGATCGTCCGGTTCAAACCCGATCATGTGCCTGCGATGAGGCCTGAATTCTCGATCTCGCCGGAACGCTTCGACTGGAAGGCGGTGCAGGGCCGCGTCTACCGGTACTTCTTCGTGCATCACGTGAAGCCGCTTCCCGAACACATGTTCGACAACGACGAATGCCATGTCGTGCTGCGCGCCGAGGCCGGCGACTGGTCGCTGTTCGAGCGCCTCGAATGCCGTCCGGCGGCGCCGGCAGGGCAGTCGACGTCCGCGTTCGTTCGTCGGCGCACAGATGCCGGCCGGTCGTTCTCCTAGAGTGGCGGTACGTCCGTCTGCCGGCGCCCTGGTCCTGTCGTGCACCTGCGGCGCACCGTGCGGATCTTGCCGGGCGTATCCGTTGTACAACGAGGCGCCGCACAGGAAATGACCAGCATGAACGCCGATCACAAGCGGTTCGATTACCTTGAGATTCTCAGGTTCATCCTGGCGTTCCTGACCATGACGTGGCACTACTATTACTTCGGGCCGTCGGTCGGCACGATCCACGCGACGCCGGTCCATGGCTTTGTCATCCGCTTTTTCTCGTTCTCCGTCGAGATATTCTTCATCATCAGCGGCTTCATCATTACGGCGTCCGCCGTCAACCGCAGTCCGGTTAATTTTCTGATCGGACGGGTCGCGCGGCTCGGGCCTTGCCTGCTCGTTTGCGCCACGCTTTCGCTCGTTGTCGGGTTGCTTCTTGGCCGCTGGCCAACCCCGCTTAGCTACGTTGCGTCGATCCTGATCGTCCCGCTCGCTTTTACTAACGGCGCGGACTGGTCCTACTGGTCGCTCCGGCTGGAAATCATCTTTTACGCAGTCGTATTCGTGACGATGTGCGTCGCGAATATCCGCAGGAGCGTGCTGTGGATTGCATTGCTGCTGACGTCCTGTGACGTGGTCAGCATTGCATCGGTGAAGCTCTTTGGCAGCGATGTATTCGGGACTGCGATGTCCCAGTACCCCGTTGAGCGGTATCTGTCGTTCTTCGCGATCGGCATGTTGCTGTACCAGTTGATGGTCGCGAAGAAAATCAATGTCGCGACGGTGGGCACGCTACTGGTTTCCGTGTGTGCCGGCGCCTTCCGTTGTTATGAGGACGCCAACCGGATCGCAAGACTGGTCGGTGACACGCCCGTGAGCGCTTTCACGGGTGGGGTGATTCTCGCAGTGGGAATCGTGGCATTCATTGGCTTCCTGCGAGGGACCGCGAGTCCCCGGGCCGCGCGAATTTTCGCGGCGCTCGGGAGCACCAGTTATCCGCTTTATCTGATTCATCAGAACATGGGATATCTCATCGTCGGTTTTGTGGACGCGAAGCTCGGGCATGGCATCGACGCGCGCCCGTTTGTCATGATCGGGATGGTGATGCTGGCGGGCGGGATTGCGCTTTACCTGGAGCCCGCGCTCGCAAGGCAGTACAGACGCTTCCTCACGTATTCGGCGGCAACGGCGAGCCTTGCGTGGGCGAGAATGCCTGGATCGAAACGCAGTTACGGTGACGCTGATTAAGCGGGCTTCCTGGCAGCAGCGGTGTCCGGATGTTCGCGGGTAGCGCGCCGTCAACGCGGTGAACGATTCTGTTCGCACCACGCGGTGCGAGGATGCGATTCGAACCGGCCGGCGCATCGATCGTATCCATTGCAAAGCGCCAGCGCTCGACGGCTCAAAAATGTTTGAGGAACGGTTCGCTCAACGTGCGGATCTCGTCGAACTGGCTCGCCAGCTCGAAACCGAGCACGAAAATCCCCACCTGGAACAGGCCTTCGTGATCGAGCGACCAGTTGAGTATGGGCGTGGCGATGCGTTGTCTGAGCGTCTCGCGGTTCAGGATCAGGCAGATCGCAATGCCGAGCGCCGCGCCGCCCAGGATGTCCGTCGGATGATGCAGGCCCAGATAGACTCTGGGCAGGCAGATGAAAACGAGTGAATAAAGAAGCGCGATGACGCCGAGGCGCCGGGACGCAAGAAAAACGCCGGCCGCGAGCGCGCACCACATCATCGCGTGATCGCTCGGAAACGCACTCCAGAAGCGCAGAAAATGCGTGGTTGATTCGTCTTGCGGGAACGTCATTCCCAGTTCGGGATTGGCGTAGGGACGCAGCCTGAATGGCAGCCAGTGCGCAAGCAGCCGCCCACAAACGAGCGCGCTGAAAGTCGCCACGATCGTCACGATGACAATCTCGCGATCGCGCCGCGCGGACGGCCCGCCACGAAACCAGATCCACCACAGCATTGCAACCAGAACCAGCCGCGTCAGATAGAGTCCCGATATCGCGACGACCATGTGGTCGAAACTCGTCGATCGAAAAGCGAACTGGTTTACAAATCGCAAAATATCAAGATCGAAATTGTTCATTTTGTTATTAAAATGAATGAGTATTGTAATTCGTGGTTTCGGGTGCCGGCCCTTGAGCGGAGTATAGGAATTTATTTCAACGGCAAATGTGCGGAAGGAAACAGCCGCGTGAACGGAATGGCCGTTTTTCAGATTTTTTATTTCGCGGCAAGACGGGCCACTCGGGGCTGTCTGGTATTGAGCCGGACGCCCGGATGCCTGAGCGGGCAGGAATCGGGAAGCGTCCGGGGATGGCTGGAAGGGCGCTGGCGAACCGCTCAGGGAAATTCGATGCCGAGCCCCGTGCGCTGGATGCTAGCGAGGACGTCGTGGACGTGAGGGCCGAACCGGTAGACACAGACGACCAGATTGAGTCGTTCGGCATTGCCGCCCTTATTGCATTCGTACAGCCTGTCGAAGTCCGGGATGATTTCCAGAAACGCGTAGCTGTCGATTTCGGCATGAAATGGGCGCACGTATATATCCGGAATGCCAAAATCGCTTCTGAGGTAATTCGATAGCAGTTCAGGATAATTGTCGCGCTTTTTATTCCGCGCGACGAACAGGTCGTTCAGGCCGACGGTGTCGAAGAATTTTTTCTGTGAATAAAAAGCCAGTTTTCCAGCCTCGGACGAGGCAATGGAAACGCCGGGAATATCGCGAAGCTCCCGTCCGATTTTTTCATACGGGGTGTGATCGACCAGCAGAAATTCAGATTCTTTCCTGTCGGCAAACAGGTGGCTGACGTTACCGACAGCGAGGAGCGCCGTTATCGCCAGAATCAGCGCGATACCGTGCTTTCTCTGCATCGGCGATTTAACGATGAAATCGAAAAAATGCACCATCGCGAACGAGAGCCCGATGCGCCAGGGCAACTGGCAACGATCCGCGCCGTCCACGATAGGCAGGACCGTGAACAGGTACGCGAAATAGACGGCGCACGCGA
>CALFSF010000515.1 GCA_937917025.1 uncultured Paraburkholderia sp. | reverse complement strand
GCATCATCACGTCGTGGTTGCCGCGGCGCGAGCCGTAGCTGTTGAAGTCGGCCTTCTGCACGCCATTTGCCTTCAGCCACTTGCCTGCCGGCGAGTCTTCCTTGATCGAGCCAGCCGGGCTGATGTGGTCGGTCGTGACCGAGTCACCGAAAATGCCCAGTGCGCGCGCACCCTTGACCGCGGCGATGCTCGACGCCGGCGTCATCGAGAAGTCCGTGCCGAAGAACGGCGGCTCCGCGATGTACGTCGACTTCGGCCAGTCGTAGACCTGACCTTCCTCGCCTTCGATCTTGCTCCACAGGTCGCCCTTCTTCGTCAGATGGGCGTAGTTCGCGCGGAACGCCTCGGCATCGAGTGCGAACTTGAGCAGTGCGTTGACTTCGTCGCTCGTCGGCCAGATGTCGCCGAGGAAGATGTCCTTGCCGCCCTTGCCCTTGCCAACCGGTTCCGTCATCAGGTCGCGCGTGATGTTGCCGGCGATCGCGTAAGCGACGACGAGCGGCGGCGAAGCCAGGAAGTTCGCGCGGATGTTCGGGTGAATACGCGCTTCGAAGTTACGGTTGCCGGACAGCACGGCCGCCGCGACGATGTCGTTCTTCGTGATCGCTTCGTTCAGTTCCGGCGTGAGGTCGCCCGCGTTGCCGATACAGGTCGTGCAGCCATAAGCGGCGAGCGTGAAGCCGAGCTTGTCGAGGTACGGCAGCAGACCCGTCTTCGTCAGGTATTCGGTGACGATACGCGATCCCGGCGCCAGTGACGTCTTGATGTGCGGCGCCACCGTCAGGCCGGCTTCGACGGCCTTTTTCGCCAGCAGACCGGCGGCCAGCAGCACGCTCGGGTTCGACGTGTTCGTGCACGACGTGATCGCGGCGATCAGGATGTCGCCGTTCTTCACGTTCACGCCGTTCGACGTCGTGTATTGCGCGTCGAGGTCAGCGGCCTTCTTCGCAAAGCCGTTTTCGCCGACCGGCTTCGAGAACAGGTCGCCGAACGTCGACTTCACGTTGCCGATCTCGATACGGTCCTGCGGACGCTTCGGACCGGCCAGCGACGGTGCAACCGTGCCGAGGTCGAGCGTGACGATCTTCGTGTAGTCGATCTGGCCAGCCTTCGGAATGCCGAACAGGCCTTGCGCCTTGAAGTAGTTCTCGAACGCGGAGATTTCGGCGTCGGTGCGGCCCGTGCCCTTGAAGTAGTCGATCGTCTTTTCGTCGACCGGGAAGAAGCCCATCGTCGCGCCGTATTCCGGCGCCATGTTGCCGATCGTCGCGCGGTCCGGCAGCGACAGCGACTTCGTGCCTTCGCCGAAGAATTCGACGAACTTGCCGACGACCTTCTCCTTGCGCAGCAGTTCGGTCACGGTCAGCACCAGGTCGGTGGCCGTCACGCCTTCGCGCAGTTTGCCCTTCAGCTCGACGCCGACCACGTCGGGCGTGAGGAAGTACACCGGCTGGCCGAGCATGCCGGCTTCCGCTTCGATGCCGCCCACGCCCCAGCCGACCACGCCGATGCCGTTGATCATCGTGGTGTGGCTGTCGGTGCCGACGAGCGTATCCGGGTAGTACACGGTGTCGCTGCCGTCAGTCTTCTTGTGTACGCCGCGTGCGAGGTATTCGAGGTTCACCTGGTGAACGATGCCGACGCCCGGCGGCACGACCTTGAACGTGTCGAATGCCTGCATGCCCCACTTCATGAACTGGTAGCGCTCGTTGTTGCGCTGGAATTCCAGTTTCATGTTCAGGTCGAGCGCGTTCTTTTCGCGGAAGTGATCGATCTGCACCGAGTGATCGACAACCAGATCGACCGGGACCAGCGGTTCGATCGACTTCGGATCCTTGCCGACGCGCTTCGCGACGCCGCGCATCGCAGCGATGTCGGCGAGCAGCGGCACGCCGGTAAAGTCCTGCAGCACGACACGCGACACGACGAACGGGATTTCGTCGACACGCGCTGCGTTCGGCTTCCAGTTGATCAGTTGCTGGATGTGTTCTTCGGCGATCTTCTTGCCGTCGTAGTTACGCAGCACGGATTCCAGCACGATGCGGATCGAGACCGGCAGACGGTCGATCTTGACGTTGAGTGCCTTACCAAGTTGCGGCAGCGAATAGAACTTGGCTTTGCCGGAACCGCTGTCGAATTCCTTGAGCGTTTTGTGGAGATTGTGGGCCATGGTTTTTTCCTGGGGTTTTCGAGGAAATGACGTTGCTACGTTTCTACTAACTAGATCACATACAGATCGACGTATTCATTGACCGGCATGGCTTCGAGCCTTGCCTGATCCAGCGACACGTCGAGAATCGCCTGTTGCTGCTTCGCCGGGAAACGTCGGGCGAGGTTGGTTCTGAACTTCTCGACCAGCAGCGGAATGCCGTCGGTGCGGCGACGCTTGTGGCCGATCGGATATTCGACGACGACCTCGTCGAACTTCGAGCCGTCGTTGAATTCGACCGTCAGCGCGTTCGCGATCGAACGCTTTTCCGGGTCGTGATAGTCCTGCGTGAACTGCGGGTCCTCGACGCATTCCATCCTGTCGCGCAGCGCATCGATACGCGCGTCCCGGGCGATCGAATCCTCGTAATCGGCCGCGGTCAGACGGCCGTGAATCAGCGGCACGGCGATCATGTACTGGATGCAGTGATCGCGGTCGGCCGGATTGTTCAGCGGCCCCTTTTTATCGATGATGCGAATCGCCGCCTCGTGCGTGCGGATCGTGATCTTCCGGATGTCCTCGATTTTTTTGCCCTTTGCACGAAGCAGGTCGTGCAGGGTCATCGCGGCTTCCACGGCGGTTTGCGAGTGGAATTCAGCCGGAAACGAGATCTTGAAGAGCACGTTCTCCATCACGTACGAGCCGTACGGGCGCTGGAACTGGAACGCGTTGCCCTTGAAGAGCACGTCGTAAAAGCCCCATGTTTTGGCGCTCAGCACGGACGGATAGCCCATCTCGCCAGTCTTCGCGATCAGCGCGAGACGCACGGCGCGTGAGGTCGCGTCGCCCGCGGCCCACGACTTGCGCGAGCCGGTGTTCGGCGCGTGACGATAGGTGCGCAGCGAGTGGCCGTCGACGAACGCGAGCGAGACCGCGTTGATCAGCTCGTCGCGCGTGAGGCCGATCAGCTGGCCCACCACGGCGGTCGAGGCCAGCTTCACGAGCAGCACGTGATCGAGCCCGACCTTGTTGAACGAGTTTTCGAGCGCGATGCAGCCCTGGATTTCGTGCGCCTTGATCATGCCGACGAGCACGTCTTTCATCGTCAGCGGCTTTTTGCCCGCGGCGACGGCGTTGCGCGAGAGCCAGTCGGCGGTCGCGAGAATGCCGCCGAGGTTGTCCGACGGATGGCCCCATTCGGCGGCAAGCCACGTGTCGTTGAAGTCGAGCCAGCGGATCATCGCGCCGATATTGAACGCGGCCTGCACCGG
>CALFSF010000514.1 GCA_937917025.1 uncultured Paraburkholderia sp. | reverse complement strand
GGCTCCGACGCCGCCGAAACGGCCGCCGTCGAAATCGCATTCTTCTTCCCGGCAGTCAACGTTTACTCGCGTTAATCCGCGTAAGCGGCTGTCCAGGTAGTAAGGTAGAAGCAGCAGGAACGGGCGCGAACGGTACGGGCGTTCATGTGGCTTGTTGCATGAACGCAGGTTTGCACTGATATGGCAGGATTCGACATGGCGAGCAGTTCAACCGTCAATCTTCTCGATCTCGACGCACAGGGGCTCGTCGCATATTGCGACAGCCTCGGCGAAAAGCCGTTTCGCGCCAAACAGTTGCAGCGCTGGATTCACCAGTACAACGCTGCGGACTTCGATGGCATGACCGATCTCGCAAAGTCTCTCCGCGAAAAGCTGAAGGGGCGCGCTGAGATTTCGATGCCCGACATCACAAGCGATCACATTTCCACCGACGGCACGCGCAAGTGGCTGATCGACGTCGGTAATGGCAACGCAGTTGAAACAGTCTTCATCCCGGAGGAGACGCGCGGTACGCTCTGCGTGTCGTCGCAGGCGGGATGCGCGGTCAACTGCCGTTTCTGCTCCACCGGCAAACAGGGTTTTTCCCGCAATCTCACCACCGGCGAAATCATCGGCCAGCTGCGCATGGCTGAATTTGCGCTGCGCGCGTCGCTCGGCTCGGCCGGCGGACGGGCGGTGGGCGGCGAAGGCAAGGGCGGGCGGGTCGTCACGAACGTCGTGATGATGGGCATGGGCGAGCCGCTGCTCAATTACGATGCCGTCGTGCCCGCCATGCGCCTGATGCTCGACGACAACGCGTATGGCCTGTCGCGCCGCCGCGTCACGCTGTCCACCTCGGGTGTGGTGCCGATGATGGACCGCCTGGGCGCGGATCTGCCTGTTGCACTCGCGGTCTCGCTGCACGCGCCGAACGACGCGTTGCGCGATGAGCTGGTGCCGCTGAACAGGAAGTATCCGTTGCGCGAGTTGATGGCGGCCTGTCAGCGTTATCTGAAGGTCGCACCGCGCGATTTCATTACGTTTGAATACTGCATGCTCGACGGCGTGAACGATACTGAACAGCATGCACGCGAACTGCTGGCTGTCACGCGTGACGTGCCGTGCAAGTTCAATCTGATTCCGTTCAATCCGTTTCCGGAATCGGGGCTTCTGCGCTCGAAGCAGGAGCAGATCAAACGGTTTGCGCAGGTGCTGATGGATGCCGGCGTCGTCACCACCGTGCGCAAGACGCGTGGCGACGATATCGATGCCGCCTGCGGCCAGCTGGCGGGCGCGGTCAGGGACCGCACCCGTCTTGCTGAACGCACCGGGAAGGCGGCGAAAATCATCGAGGTTCGCGCGGTTTGAGGACGGCGGAGTCCGTGTGACTTCGAGACGTCGGGCGAATTGAAAAGAAAGTTTGCAAAATCGATCGGAAGCGGCGCAGAACGCCGCACATTTTGTTATAAACGGTCTGCGAATCCGAACCGATGCCTGAAAGGTGGGGACGGATCGTAAGAGTGAAAAAAGAATCGACGCGAAAGGATTTGGGATGAGTGAGCCGCAGCACCCGCAGCCGCATGACAATGAGACGAACGCAGGCCGTTCGGCACCGGCCGTCGCACCGGCGGTGGCGCAGCCCGCGCTGGAATCGCTTGCGGCAGTCGGGGCGCGACTGACCCAGCTGCGCGAGTCGAAGGGCTGGTCGATCGAGGACGTATCCTCGCGTCTGAAGGTCTCGCCGGCCAAGCTGCGTGCGCTCGAAAGCGGCGATGTCAGCCAGTTGCCGGACACGACGTTCGCGCTTGGCGTGGTGCGCAGCTACGCGAAAATGCTCGGCACCGATCCCGTGCCGTTCAGTCAGGCGTTGCGTCGCGTCAGGGGCGTGCCGGAACCGGATCTGTCGATGCCGGCTTCGTCGGGGCGCGATCTGCCGCGCGGCCGGGTATCGCTTTCACTTGGCAACAGCGCGCCGAAATCGCGCTCCTGGCTGTGGGGCGTGGCAGCGGTGATCGTTGCAGTCATTGCGCTCGCGATGTGGCACACGAATGGCGGCGACTCGTCGGCGTGGCTCGCACGGCTGAAGGCTGGCGCGAATGGCGCAGCGGATACCGCGACGGGCGCGTCGGGCGCCGTCGCGCAGGATCAGGACGCTGCTTCGGCATCGGTGGCAGGTGAGGAGGCGGCGCCTGCATCCGGCGCCCAGGTTGTCACGGACGAGAGCGCATCTCAGGCGACGCCGATGCCGGCGCCGCTCGCAACCGGTGTTTCGCCTGCGTCCTCGGGCGCCGCGGCGGTTGCCCAGACGGTAAAGCCTGCGACCGTTGCGCCGCAGCAGGCGTCCGCAGCGGAAGCGGCGGCGCCAGCGGAAGGCGAGGCGACGGTCGGTATCAAGGTGACACAGGACAGCTGGTTCAGCGTGCGGCAGAAGGACGGCAAGGAAGTCTTCTCGGGCCTCGTCCACGCCGGTGAATCGAAGGAGATTTCTGGCGAGCCGCCGTTCAAGGTTACGGTCGGCAACAAGGCGGGGCTGGATTCGATGTCGCTCGATGGCCAGGCGGTCGATCCGGGCAAGTACGCGTCAGCAAAGGGCAACGTGGCTCGCTTCGCGTTGCCTTGAAACAGGGTACGCGTCGCGGCAGGTTAGCCGCGGCGCTTTTTCAATTCTGGCGACGCGTTTTGTGCGCGGCGCCTGTGGTGTAAATGGGTCTTTCGATGCACTCCGAAGCTCAATCCCCTTCCAGCAGCAAGATTGTTTCAACCGATCCGGTTTTCGGCGGTCAGGCGCCGCGGCGTTCGTCGCATGCTGTCGACGTGCGCTGGGGCGGCCAGATCGTCACGATCGGCGGCGATTCGCCCGTGCGCGTGCAGTCGATGACCAACACCGACACCGCGGATGCGATCGGCACGGCGATCCAGATCAAGGAACTCGCGCAGGCCGGCTCCGAGCTCGTGCGTATCACGGTGAACACGCCGGAAGCGGCCGCAGCCGTTCCGGCAGTGCGTGAGCAACTCGACCGGATGGGCGTGACGGTGCCGCTCGTCGGCGATTTTCACTACAACGGCCATCTGCTGTTGCGCGACTATCCGGCATGCGCCGAATCGCTGTCGAAGTACCGGATCAATCCGGGCAACGTCGGCCACGGCGCGAAGCGCGACACGCAGTTCGCGCAGATGATCGAAGCGGCGATCCAGTACGACAAGCCGGTGCGTATCGGTGTCAACTGGGGCAGCCTCGATCAGGATCTGCTCGCGAAGATGATGGACGAAAACGCGGCGCGTTCCACGCCGTGGGAAGCGCAGAGCGTCATGTACGAAGCGCTGATCCAGTCGGCGATCGGTTCGGCGGAACGCGCGGTCGAACTCGGCTTGAGCCGCAACAAGATCATCCTGTCGTGCAAGGTCAGCGGCGTGCAGGATCTGATCGCCGTGTATCGTGAGCTCGCGCGCCGTTGCGAATTCGCGCTGCACCTCGGCTTGACGGAAGCCGGCATGGGATCGAAGGGTATCGTCGCTTCGACGGCCGCGCTGTCCGTGCTGCTGCAGCAGGGCATCGGCGACACGATCCGCATTTCGCTAACGCCGGAACCGGGTGCGTCGCGTACGGGCGAAGTAATCGTCGGTCAGGAAATCCTGCAGACGATGGGCTTGCGTTCGTTCACGCCGATGGTGATCGCGTGCCCGGGTTGCGGCCGTACCACCAGCACGCTGTTCCAGGAACTCGCATCGCAGATCCAGACGTATCTGCGCACGCAGATGCCGGTGTGGCGCGACACGTATCCGGGTGTCGAGAAGATGCACGTCGCCGTGATGGGTTGCATCGTGAACGGTCCGGGCGAGTCGAAGCAGGCGAACATTGGCATCAGCTTGCCGGGTTCGGGCGAGAACCCGGCGGCACCGGTGTTCATCGACGGCGAAAAGGTCAAGACGCTGCGCGGCGAGCACATCGCGGAAGAATTCCAGCAAATCGTGAGCGACTACGTGGAGCGCACTTACGGCCGAGCCGAAGTCGCCAACTAGATCGCTCAACCAGGATTGTCAGATAGAACACAGATGACTGAACAGAAGAAGAAACTCGAGAAACTCGCAGGCGTGAAGGGCATGAACGACATCCTTCCGCAGGATGCCGGGCTGTGGGAATTTTTTGAATCGACCGTGAAGTCGATGTTGCGTTCGTACGGATACCAGAATATCCGCACGCCGATCATCGAGCACACGCAGCTGTTCACGCGCGGTATCGGTGAAGTTACCGACATCGTCGAAAAAGAGATGTACAGCTTCACTGACGCACTGAACGGCGAAAACCTGACGATGCGTCCGGAAAACACGGCAGCGGTCGTGCGTGCGTCGATCGAGCACAACATGCTGTACGACGGCCCGAAGCGTCTGTGGTACATCGGTCCGATGTTCCGTCACGAGCGTCCGCAGCGCGGGCGCTATCGCCAGTTCCATCAGGTCGGCGTCGAGGCGCTCGGTTTCGCGGGTCCGGATACGGACGCGGAAATCATCATGATGTGCCAGCGGCTCTGGGACGATCTCGGGCTGTTGGGCATCAAGCTCGAAATCAATTCGCTGGGTCTCGCAGAAGAGCGCGCCGCGCATCGCGTCGAACTCATCGCGTATCTCGAGAAGCACATGGACGTGCTCGACGAAGACGCGAAACGTCGTCTGTACACGAACCCGCTGCGCGTGCTCGACACGAAGAATCCGGCGCTGCAGGACGTCGCGCAGAACGCGCCGAAGCTGATCGATTTTCTCGGCGACGAATCGCGTGCGCATTTCGACGGGCTTCAGCGCATTCTGAAAGCGAACAATATCCCGTTCAAGATCAATCCGCGTCTCGTACGGGGTCTCGATTACTACAATCTGACGGTGTTCGAGTGGGTGACCGACAAGCTTGGTGCACAGGGCACCGTGGCGGCCGGCGGCCGCTACGACCCGCTGATCGAGCAGCTGGGCGGCAAGCCGACCGCTGCGTGCGGCTGGGCCATGGGCATCGAGCGCATTCTTGAATTGCTGAAGGAAGAAAAGCTCGTACCCGAAGACGAAGGCTGCGACGTGTACCTCGTGCATCAGGGCGACGCGGCGCGCGAACAGGCGTTTATCATCGGCGAGCGGCTGCGCGATACGGGTCTCGACGTGATCCTGCATTGCAGCCCGGATGGCCAGTCGGCCAGCTTCAAGTCGCAGATGAAGCGCGCGGATGCAAGTGGCGCGGCATTCGCGGTGATCCTCGGCGAAGACGAGATCGCGAACGGCACGGTCGGCGTGAAACCGCTGCGCAAAACCGGCGCCGAAGGCGCAAAAAGCGAACAGCAGAACGTGCCGGCCGAAGACTTGACCGAATTTCTAATCAATGCGATGGTTGCATCCGCCGACGAAGGCGATGACGGCGACGACTGATCGCGCAGTGCGCTGACCGCAGCGTGAAGTACGACAAAGACAAAGTATCAAGGAAGAAGGAATCGCCTCGCGATGAGTTACCACGACGAACAAGAATCGATTGAAAGCGTTAAGGCATGGTGGTCGCAGTGGGGTAACGCCACCACGTGGATCGTACTGATCGTGCTCGCCGCCGCGGCGGCGTGGAACGGCTGGAATTTCTGGCAACGCCGTCAGGCGGCTGAAGCGGCTGTGCTGTACGACCAGGTCCAGCAGTCGCTTGCTTCGGGCGACAAGGCGAGGATCACCCGCGTCGCGGCCGACATGGAAGACAAGTTCAGCGGCACCGCCTACGCGCAGATGACCGCACTCGAGGCGGCGAAGGCGTTCTACACCTCTGGCGATGAACCGGCAGCGAAGGCCCAGTTGCAATGGGCCGTCGATCACGCGAAGGACGACGAGTTCAAGCAGATCGCGAAATTGCGCCTCGCTTCGCTGCTGCTCGACGAGAAGGCCTATGATGCAGGGCTCGCGTTGCTGGCCGAGCCGCAGTCCGACGCGTTCAAGGGCGTCGTGGCGGACGGTCGCGGCGATCTGCTCGCGGCCGAGGGCAAGCGCGACGACGCCCGCGCAGCCTACAAGCTCGCGCTCGACACGCTGTCGAAGAACGACACGTCGACGCGTCAGTTGATCCAGTTCAAGCTGGATGCGCTCGGCGGCTGACCGGCACGCCGCATGATCAACTGGCTCCATTTGATAAATCCTCAATTAATGCTTCGTCCACCGATGAATCTGCTGAAACGTTACGCTGTGCCCGTTGCCTGTGCGATGACCGTCCTTACGATGGCGGCTTGCTCATCCACGAAAGACGAGCGCCGCGTGCCGACGCCGCTCACCGAGTTCAAGCCCGTGCTCGACGTGCAGCAGACGTGGAAGTCGAGCGTCGGCAAGGCCGGCCGCTATCTGTTCTCGCCGGTTGCCGTAGGCAACGCGGTGTATGCGGCGGGTGCGAACGGCTCGGTCGCGAAGATCGACGCGCAAACCGGCAAGGACATCTGGCGCACGAAAGTCGACGACGATCTTTCCGCCGGTGTCGGCAGTGACGGCAATCTGACCGCCGTCGGCGCGCTGAAGGGCGGCGTCTTCGTGCTCGGCCCGGACGGCAAGCTGTTGTGGAAGGGCACGGCACCGGGCGAAATCATTTCGCCGCCGCTCGTCGGCAATGGCCTCGTTATCGTTCGCACCGTGGACGGCCAGATCACGGCCTTCAACGCGCAGACGGGCGAGCAGAAATGGACTTACCGCAATCGCGCGGTGCCGCTCAACCTGCGGGTGTCGTCGGGGATGACGTTCGCGGGCGATCAGGCCGTGCTGGCCGGCTTCCCGGGTGGCGCGTTCGCCGCGATCAACCTGCAGACGGGCGACGCGTTCTGGCAGACGCCGGTGTCGTATCCGAAGGGCGTGACGGAAGTCGAGCGTATCAACGACGTGACCGGTGCACCGGCGCTCGTCGGCGCGCAAACCTGCGCGGTGACGTTCCAGGGCCAGATTGGCTGTTTCGACGCGAATTCTGGCCGCGCCGTGTGGGAGCATAAATTCTCGAGCACGAGCGGTGTCGCGGAAGATGACACCGTCGTGGTCGCGGGTGACGACTGGGCGGTCATGCACGCGTTCGACGCGGTAACCGGCCGTCCGCTGTGGACCAACGACAAGCTGAAGAGCCGCGACGTCGGTGTGCCGTTCCTGCTGGGGCACGCCGCCGTGGTAGGCGATTTCGAAGGCTATGTTCATTTCCTGTCGCGTGACGACGGTTCGTTCGTTGCCCGCATGAAGACCGATGGCAGCGCGATTACCGCCGCCCCGGTCCTCGCTGGCGACACCCTCGTCGTGCAGACGCATGACGGCGACCTGTACGGTTTCCGTCCGCGCTGATCGCACTGATCACACACGCAGCTTCGTTCGATCTGATCGACGTGCTGGCCGGCCTTGCCGGCCGCACGTATTTCTGGCGCAGCATCCGCTACGCCACGCCCATGTGGGAAATGGAGATTCAGGCTGCCGGCCCGGCTGGTCCGGCAGCCCAGTAAAAAGCAGTACCGGGGCGCGGTGGGTGCGCGCCTGTCGCGAAACGCGACCCGGTTCAGGCGCCGTTAGCAACGCTTGAGGCCTCACGCATGCCGCACGCAGTTCCTGCCGCACGTCGTATGAAGGTCGCACCAGCCAGCCAGTTCCTCGTCGGCCGGGAGATGCATCGATGGTTCGCATCCCGGGTGTGACCGATTTCGTGATAATTTTTGTCAAACGCAGCCTGTCGGCAGTCATGTGGCATCGCCGCACGGCCCGTCGAGTTTCTCGACCTTGCGTTTCACTGTGAACAACATCTGATGAAACCCGTTATTGCCCTCGTCGGGCGCCCCAATGTGGGGAAATCCACGCTGTTCAACCGTCTCACGCGTTCGCGTGACGCGCTCGTCGCCGATCTGCCGGGGCTGACGCGCGACCGTCACTACGGCGAGGGGCGTACGGGCGAGCGGCCCTATCTGGTCGTCGACACGGGCGGCTTCGAGCCGGTCGCGAAAGACGGCATCCTGCACGAAATGGCGCGCCAGACGCGCCAGGCGGTGGAGGAGTCGGACGTGGTCGTGTTTATCGTCGACGGTCGCAATGGGCTCGCACCGCAGGACAAGTCGATTGCCGATTACCTGCGCAAGACCGGCCGGCCGGTTTTCCTCGTCGTCAACAAGGCCGAAGGCATGAAGTACAGCGCGGTGGCCGCTGACTTCTACGAACTCGGCCTCGGCGACCCGCGCGCGATTTCCGCGGCGCACGGCGACGGCGTGACGGAAATGATCAACGAGGCGCTCGGCGTCGCGTACGCCGGGCATCCGGAAGAGGAAGACGAGGACAAGGACGCGCGCGGCATCAAGATCGCGATCGTCGGACGCCCGAACGTCGGCAAGTCGACGCTCATCAACACGCTGGTCGGCGAGGATCGCGTGATCGCGTTCGACATGCCCGGCACCACGCGCGATTCGATCTACGTCGACTTCGAGCGCCAGGGCAAGAACTACACGCTGATCGACACCGCGGGCCTGCGGCGGCGCGGCAAGGTGTTCGAGGCGATCGAGAAATTCTCGGTGGTGAAGACGCTGCAGTCGATCTCGGACGCGAACGTCGTGATCCTGCTGCTCGACGCGCGCCAGGATATTTCGGAGCAGGACGCGCACATCGCCGGTTTCGTCGTCGAACAGGGGCGGGCGCTGGTGGTCGGCGTGAACAAATGGGACGGTCTCGATTCGCACGTGCGCGAGCGCACGAAAGCAGATCTGGAGCGCAAGCTAAAATTTCTCGACTTCGCCAAATTCCACTTCATTTCGGCGGCGGAAAAAACGGGTATCGGCCAGCTGATGCGATCGGTCGACGATGCGTACGCCGCCGCCATGGCGAAGCTGCCGACGCCGAAGCTGACCCGCGCGCTGATCGACGCGGTCGAGTTCCAGCAGCCGCGACGTCGTGGACCGGTGCGCCCGAAGTTGCGCTACGCGCACCAGGGTGGACAGAACCCGCCGATCATCGTGATTCATGGCAACGCGCTCGACGCGATTACCGAAACCTATAAGCGCTACCTCGAAAACCGCTTCCGGGAAACTTTTGCGCTGACCGGGACTCCATTGCGCATAGAGTTCCGTTCGTCGACGAACCCTTACGCGGACAAAGGCTGAAACGCTGAAACCCGCGTGTGTGCTGGGTTTGGCCGGATGGCCAGGCTGCTCGCGCAAAAACGAAAATCGGCTATAGTGTAGCGGTTGACGGCGAATTTCTTTTTCTTCGCCGTCAATTCAGTCAACCTGCAAAAAAATACGGAGTTTGCTATGAGCAACAAAGGGCAATTGTTACAAGACCCGTTTTTGAACGCACTGCGCAAAGAGCACGTGCCGGTCTCGATCTATCTGGTCAACGGCATCAAGCTTCAAGGGAACATCGAATCGTTCGACCAGTACGTCGTGTTGCTCCGGAATACGGTTACCCAGATGGTCTACAAGCACGCAATCTCGACAGTCGTGCCAGCCCGTCCGGTGAATTTCCACCCGGATTCTGAACAGTCCTAACCCTTCGTCGCGGCCGGCATAGCATCGCCCGTCGGCGATCTCTCCCGGCCGCTTCACTTTGACACCCTCCAATTTGACCCACGCAGCGCTTGTCGGTATCGACTTCGGAAAGATCGATTTCGAAGCCAGTCTCGAAGAACTCAGTCTGCTCGCGCAAAGCGCGGGCGCGAATCCTGTAGTCACCCTCACCGGGCGCCGGTCCGCCCCGGATGCGAAGATGTTCGTCGGCAGCGGCAAGGCCGAGGAACTGCGTCTTGCGTGTGAGGCGAACGACATCGAAATCGTCATCTTCAATCACGCACTGGCTCCCGCGCAGCAGCGCAATCTGGAGCAGGCGCTTAACAGGCGCGTGATCGACCGGACGAGCCTGATTCTCGATATCTTCGCGCAACGCGCCCGCAGCCACGAAGGCAAGCTGCAGGTCGAGCTCGCGCAACTGCAGTATCTCGCCACGCGGCTGATCCGCGCATGGACCCACCTCGAGCGTCAGAAGGGCGGTATCGGCCTGCGCGGTCCGGGTGAAACTCAGCTTGAAACCGACCGCCGGCTGATTGGCGAGCGCATCAAGGCGCTCAAGTCGCGGCTCGAGAAGCTGCGCCGCCAGCATGGTACGCAGCGTCGGCAGCGCGAGCGCAATCGCACGATGTCGGTGTCGCTCGTGGGCTATACGAACGCGGGCAAGTCCACGCTCTTCAACGCGCTGACGAAGGCTCAGGCCTACGCGGCCGACCAGCTGTTCGCCACGCTCGATACCACGTCGCGCCGGGTGTATCTCGGCGACGAGGTCGGTCAGGTGGTGGTGTCCGACACGGTCGGTTTCATCCGCGAGCTGCCTCACCAGCTGGTGGCCGCTTTTCGCGCGACGCTCGAGGAAACCGTTCACGCCGATCTGCTGCTGCATGTCGTCGATGCGTCGAGCGCCGTGCGGCTCGACCAGATCGACCAGGTGAATGTCGTGCTTCATGAAATCGGCGCGGACGCGATCCGGCAGGTGCTCGTCTTCAACAAGATCGACGCCGTGCCTGAGCTGGCGGCCCGCGGCGACACGGTCGAAAGGGATGAGTATGGTAATATTTCGCGCGTCTTTTTGAGCGCGCGCACCGGGCAGGGGCTGGATACACTGCGCGCTGCCATCGCCGAAATCGCGACCGCCGAATATCTTTCCGACCGGGAACGTTCATTGCCGGAAGAAGACCGGCCAGCGGCACCAACCGACGACCGCAAGGTCCCAGAACTCGGGCACTGACCCGTTCCAATTGCATTGACCGGCTGTCTACTCTGGTGAACGAACACAGGTGAACGATTACAACGAGCGGAGTACATGGCTGCGCGCGCGCGCCATTTTCTCGATGAACGACCCGCGCTGGGGCCGGGGCGACGGCAATGGCGACAAGCAACGTCCGAACGATCCGAAGCGTCCGCAAAACGGCAAGAATGGCGAAAGCCCGCCTGACCTCGACGAGATGTGGCGTGATTTCAACCGGCGCCTGTCGCGCGTGTTCGGCCGCAAGGGCAACGGCTCGGGCAGCGGCGAGCGCCGGCCCGACAACGGCCGCGGCACGCGCATTGGCGTGGGCATCGTCATCGGCGTGTTCATCGCGATCTGGCTGGGCAGCGGCGTGTTCGTCGTGCAGGATGGCCAGGTCGCCGTCGTGTCGCAGTTCGGCCAGTACCGTCTGACGGCTGGCCAGGGCGTCCACTGGCGTTTGCCGTATCCGTTCGACTCGCACGAAATGGTCAACGTCGCTCAGGTGCGCTCGGTCGAGATCGGCCGCAACAACGTCGTGCGCGCGCCTAATGTGAAAGACGCGTCGATGCTGACGCACGACGGCGATATCGTCGACGTGCGCTTCTCGGTGCAATACCAGATCAGCAAACCGACCGACTATCTGTTCCGCAGCGTCGATCCCGATCAGACCGTCACGCAGACCGCGCAGGCGGCGATACGTGAGATCGTCGGCGCCCGCAGCACGGACAGCATCCTCGGTCAGGATCGCGAAGCAGTCCGTTTGCAGCTCACCGATTCCATCCAGCGTTCGCTCGACGAATTCCACACGGGTCTTGCCGTCACCGGTGTGACGATTCAGGGCGTGACGCCGCCCGAGCAGGTCCAGCCCGCGTTCGACGATGCCGCGAAGGCACAGCAGGATCGCGAGCGTGCGAGAGCCGCCGCGCAGGCCTACGCGAACGACCTGGTGCCGCGCGCGCAGGCCGACGCCGCCCGCATGCTCGACGATGCACATGCATACAGCGACCGTGTCGTGGCTCAGGCGCAAGGCGATGCCGAGCGCTTCAACCAGGTCTACGCGCAATACTCGAAAGCGCCCGCCGTGATCCGCGAGCGCATGTACCTGGACACCATGCAGCACATCTATTCGAATACGACGAAGGTGTTCGTCGACAGCAAGTCGGCGAACAACGTGCTGTATCTGCCGCTCGACAAGCTCGTCGAACAGACCCGTCAACGGGCCGCCGATGCCGCAAGCGGCGCGCAGGCCGGTTCGGGCGCGTCCGCGGCAACGCCGCAGGGGGCGAACGGCACCGCTTCGAATCCAGCCGCGTCGCAGCCCGCCTCGGGCGCGGCGGCCGTGCCGGCCAGCGGCACAAGCCAGGCCGCCGCAGCCAGCGACGCATTCCGTTCGCGCGATTCGTTCCGTAGTCGCGGTCGCGACGACGAACAGCAATAAGGAGCGCGAACATGAACCGAATCATTGCGCTCGTCATTGCTGTTGTGATCGTGCTGTTCGCCGCGTCGTCGATGGTCTATGTGGTCGACCAGCGTCATATGGCGGTCGTGTCGGGACGTGGCGCCGCGGCGCCCACGCTCGTCGGCCCCGGCCTGCACGTGAAATTGCCGCCGCCGCTGCAGACCGCGACGCTCGTCGATACGCGCATCCAGTCCGTCGATGCGCCGGACGCCGATCGCTATGTCACGTCCGACAAGATCGATGTCCTCGTGAACCCCGTGATCCGCTATCGCGTAGCCGATCCGCTGAAGCTCTTCGCGCAGACGAAGGGCGATGCGCAGGCGTTGCCTGAACGTCTCGCGGCGATGTCGCGCGATGCGCTCGGCGACATCTTCGCAAAGGCCACGCTCGCCGATGCGCTGGCAAAACAGCAGGAGATCGCGCGCGACGCGCGTACCGCGATGCAAAAGGCCACGGCGCCGCTTGGCATCGACGTGATCGACGTGCAGCTGACGCGCATCGATTTCCCGGCGGCCATGACCGACTCGGTCTACAAGCGCATGTCCGCGGCGCATGAAGAGGTCGCGAGCGAGGTGCGCGCGCAGGGCGCGACCGAAGCCGACAAGATCCGGGCGGATGCGGGTCTGCAGCAACAGAGCATCGTCGCGAACGCTTACCGGGACGCGCAGAAGATCAAGGGCGAGGGCGATGGCAACGCGGCGTCGATTGCCGCCGGGGCCTTTGGCCGCGACCCGCAGTTCTATGAGTTTTACCAGAGCATGCAGGCGTACCGGAACAGCTTCAAGCCGAACGACGTGATCGTGGTCGATCCAGGCAGCGACTTCTTCCGCTTCATGCGCAGCCCCACAGGCGGCACGTCGCCGGACGCCGCCGCTGCCGCGCCCGCCCGCAAACACTGATTAACGGAGCGTTGCGCGCCCTGGGCTGCGCGGCGCCGTCATTCGAATGGATATAGCCGGCTCGTTACTGCTCGCGATCGCCCTGATGCTGATCATCGAAGGGATGTTTCCCTTTGTGTTCCCGAGCGCCTGGCGCGACACGTTTCGTAGAATTGCCGAGCGGCCTGTGCATCAGGTGCGCATCGGCGGCCTGATCGTGATGGTGCTTGGGCTGGTTCTGCTGCTGATCGCGACATGAGCGCATCGTGAGCGCCTTGTGAGCGAGGCCGGCTCGCTAACCGGACGCGCCGCGAACGCAGGCGCGGACCGACACCTCGCGCCATGAGCCGCACGCCACGGTGCCGAGGCCGAACCGGACGCGCTTTCGCCATTCACCCGTCACATACCGGCGCGACCGCGCGTCCGTGTTCAACGTCGTAGGACTGTATCGATGTCGACCTGGTTACTTCCCGAGAATATTGCCGACGTGCTCCCGTCGGAGGCCCGCAAGATCGAAGAGTTGCGTCGCCGGTTGCTGGACCGTTTCCGCGCCTATGGCTACGAAATGGTCATGCCGCCGATGCTCGAATATCTCGAGTCGCTGCTGACGAGCGGCGGCAGCGACCTGAACCTGCGCACGTTCAAGCTCGTCGACCAGATGTCGGGCCGCACGCTCGGCCTGCGCGCCGACATCACGCCGCAGGTCGCGCGTATCGATGCCCACCTGTTGAACCGCCAGGGCGTGACGCGCCTGTGCTACGCGGGCAATGTGCTGCACACGCGTCCGCGTGGACTCTACGCGACGCGTGAACAGATCCAGATCGGCGCCGAAATCTATGGTCATGCAGACCTCGAAGCCGACCTCGAGATCCAGCAACTGATGCTCGACGCGCTGCGTCTTGCCGGTCTCTCCAGGGTTCGGCTCGATCTGTGCCATGCGGGCGTGCTTTCCGCGCTGATCGCGAACGAACCGAAAGCCAATGCACTGGGCGAAGCGCTTTATGACGCGCTAGCCGGCAAGGACGTGCCGCGTCTGGACGAACTGGGCGCGGACCTGACGCCCGCGACACGCGACGCGCTGCGCGTGCTGCCCACGCTCTACGGCGACGCCTCGGTGCTCGCCGAAGCGCGCGCCCGTCTGCCGGCCACGCCGGAAATCGCGCGTGCGCTCGATGACCTCGCGTTCCTCGCGGCGCAGGTCGACG
>CALFSF010000513.1 GCA_937917025.1 uncultured Paraburkholderia sp. | reverse complement strand
GTCGATGAGGCCCCGCGCCTTCAGGCGGTGCGCGGTCAGGCCCAGCGCCTCGGCGGCTTCCGGTGCCTTTGCGGCGCTCTTCCACAGGATCGACGCGCAGCCTTCGGGCGAAATCACCGAATAGGTCGAGAACTGCAGCATCAGCACGCTGTCGCCGACGGCGATCGCGAGCGCGCCACCCGAACCGCCTTCACCGATGATCGTCGCGATGATCGGCGTCTTCAGCTCGGCCATCACGTACAGGTTGCGGCCGATCGCCTCCGACTGGCCGCGCTCTTCCGCGCCGATGCCCGGATAGGCGCCCGGCGTATCGATGAACGTGAAAATGGGCAGACCGAATTTCTCGGCGAGGCGCATGAAGCGCTCGGCCTTCCGATACCCTTCCGGACGCGGCATGCCGAAGTTGCGCAGCGCGCGCTCCTTCGTGTCGCGGCCCTTCTGGTGGCCGATCACCATGCACGGCTGGCCGTTGAAACGCGCGAGGCCGCCGACGATCGACAGGTCGTCCGCATAGTTGCGGTCGCCGTGAAGCTCGTGAAAATCGGTGAAGAGTTCGCTCACGTAGTCGAACGTATACGGACGCTGCGGATGACGCGCGATCTGCGAAACCTGCCACGGGCTCAGGTTCGCGTAGAGGTCTTTGGTGAGTTGCTGGCTCTTCTTCGACAGCCGCTCGATCTCTTCCGAAATATCGACGGCCGAATCGTCCTGCACGAAGCGCAATTCTTCGATCTTCGCTTCGAGTTCAGCGATCGGCTGTTCGAAATCCAGAAACGTGGTCTTCATTGGTTGTAATCCTTGGACTTACCGGCAGCGCGTATTCTAACCGCGCCCAGCCATGTCAAAACCGCGCCGAAACTATCATTTCGAGATATTGATAGTCACACGTTGAATCGCTTAATAGTCGACCGGTAATGGGTCGAGACTACGCCACATATACCAGGTGGCAACGGTGCGCCACGGTTCCCAGTTCGCCGCGACCTCGCGCGCCTCGCTGCGCGTGACGGGCTCGCCGCTGAAGTAGTTCACGCTGATCGCGCGGATCAGGCCGAGGTCGTCGAGCGGCAGGACGTCCGGACGCGACAGGTTGAAGATGAGGAACATCTCCGCCGTCCACCGGCCGATGCCGCGAATCTGCGTGAGCTCGGCGATCACCGCCTCGTCTTCCATCGACTCCCACTTGCCGACGTGCAGCGCGCCCGACACAAAGTGTTGCGCGAGATCAAGCACATATTCCGACTTGCGCTTCGAGAGCCCGCATGCCATCAGCTTCTCCTGCCCCAGCTTGATGAACTGCTGCGGCACGAGTTTCGGGCACGCTGTTTCGACGCGCTGCCACACGGCCTGCGCGGCCGCGACGGAAATCTGCTGGCCGACGACCGAGCGCGCGAGCGTCACGAACGGATCGCCGCGGCTCAGCAGATGCACGGGGCCGAACTTCGGGATCAGCTTCTTGAGAATGCGGTCGCGCTTGACGAGATCGGCGCAGGCCTTGTCCCAGTACGGCGGCCGCGTCACCGCGGGCGCGAGCCCGCCGATCTGCACCGGCACGGCGACTTCGCTCGACGTCGATGCACGGGTTTTGCGCACGACTTCGCCATCGTGCAGCGTGTCGCGTGCGAGTTCCTGGACGCCGTCAACGCGCTCCGCCGGCAACGCGCCATTGCCTTTCACGTGCGACTTGCGCGCGGGCTTCGCCAGCTTGCGCGGCGCGTGCGATGCGCCGTTGAGCGCGCGCTTGGCCGCCACTTTCGTAGCGGTTCCCGCGGACACTTTCGCCGACGCTTTCGCGGCTGCCGTTGCGCCGTTGCCCGCCGTCGAAGCAGACTTCAGCGAGGGGCTTGCGTTACTGCGTGCGCGCGTCGTTTTCACTGCGGCTGTCGCGCTTGTCTGAGACGCGGCCCGTTTAGCCGGCGTCTTCGTGGCCGTTGCCATCCTGCCTCCTGCCTGGCGAGTCGATCAGAGGGATGATGTGCGGAGCGCGCTCACACGCGGCGCCACTCGGTCAACCCGCCCGGTTTGTCTTCAAGTGCAATACCAGCTTCGAGCAACTCCGCCCGGATCCGGTCTGCTTCGGCATAATCTTTCGCCTGCTTGGCGGCGACGCGTGCCGCGATCCTTGCTTCGATCGCGGCGGCATCGAGTGCGCCCCCGTTCGCGCTACCCGCGGCCTGCTGCAAAAAGACGCGTGGCTCGCGGCCGAGGAGACCCAGCAGACGTCCGAGCGCCCGCAATTGCCGTGCGAGCACTGCGTCGCGCGTGCGGTTGACTTCGCTCGCCAGTTCGAACAGCACCGACACCGCCACTGGCGTATTGAAGTCGTCGTTCATCGCGGCCTGGAAACGTTGCGCGTGCGCTTCGTTCCAGTCGAGTGCCGCATCATCCGGCGTCACGTCCTTCAGTGCGGTGTAAAGACGCGTGAGCGCACCGCGCGCGTCGTCGATGTGCGTATCGCTGTAGTTCAGCGGCGAACGGTAGTGCGCGCGCGCGATGAAAAAGCGTACGACTTCGGCATCGTATCGCGCAAGCACTTCGCGGATCGTGAAGAAGTTGCCGAGCGACTTCGACATCTTCTCATTGTCGATCTGCACGTAGCCATTGTGCATCCAGTAATTGACAAACGTTTGCCCTGACGCACCTTCGCTCTGCGCCAGTTCGTTCTCATGGTGCGGAAACTGCAGGTCCTGACCGCCGCCGTGAATGTCGAAGTGCTCGCCGAGCAGGCTGCAGCTCATCGCCGAGCATTCAATGTGCCAGCCGGGACGCCCACGCCCGTACTTCGAATCCCAGCCGGTGTCGACGGGCTCTTCCGGCTTCGACTTCTTCCACAATACGAAGTCGAGCGGGTCCTGTTTCGCATCGTTCGCCGCGACGCGTTCGCCCGCGCGCAGGTCCTCGATCGACTTGCCCGAAAGCTTTCCGTAGCTCGCGAATTTGCGCACGGCGTAGTTCACGTCGCCGTCGCTCGCCTGGTACGCATAGCCGTTTGCTTCGAGCGTTTCGATCATGCCGAGCATCTGCGCGATGAAGTCGGTGGCGCGCGGCTCGATATCGGGCCGCGCGATGCCGAGCGCGTCCGCGTCTTCATGCAGCGCGGCGATGAAGCGGTCGGTCAGCGACTTGATTGTCTCGCCATTTTCGACGGCGCGTCGAATGATCTTGTCATCGATATCCGTGATGTTGCGCACATACGTGACCTGATAGCCAAGTGTACGCAGCCAGCGCTGGACGATATCGAACACCACCATCACGCGCGCATGACCGACGTGACAGTAGTCGTACACGGTCATCCCGCAGACATACATCCGCACGACGCCCGCTTCACGCGGCACGAAAGATTGCTTGTCACGCGCGAGCGTGTTGTAGATGCGCAGAGATTCCATAGAGACGATGCGTGGGCCGAAAGAAATCCGCATTGTGTTACGTGCATGCTGCACCCGGCGCTTCAAGACCCGATTTCACAACCTGGACGGGTACGACAGGGACAGCAGGCAAACGAAGCTGACAGCAAACCGGGGCATTTCGTGCTGCGGTCAGGCTGCATTCAAGGCGGAGACGACCACGAGTGGCGAAAAGACAGTCTGTGGTTCGACGGAACGCGCAGACCTTTTGTTAGAATGGGTCGGAGTATAACACCCAGACCCGAGCCTATGAAACCTTCCAGCGGCCGCGCGCGACGCGCTGCGACCCTCGCCGCGACTGCCTTTTGCGGCCTCGCCTTCATGGTATCGACAGGTCCCGTCGCACACGCGCAGGCGAAAACCGTCGTGGACGGCACACCGCAGATCGACGCATCGATCACGCGCAAAGACTGGGACGACGCCCTGAAGCAGCTCGACGCGCGCATCGCGTCGAATCCGCGTGACGCGCAGGCGAAGTTCAAGCGCGCCACGGTGCTCGCGCGCCTGAATCGCGACGACGACGCCATCGCCGCCTTCACCGAACTCACGCAGATGTATCCGGAGCTGCCCGAGCCGTATAACAACCTCGCCGCGCTGTACGCGAAGGCAGGCCGCTATCCGGAAGCCCGCGCCGCGCTCGAAACCGCGACGCGCGTCAATCCGGATTATGGTCTCGCGTACGAGAACCTCGGCGACCTGTATCTGCGTCTTGCCGCTGAATCGTACAAACGCGCGGAGGGCATCGGCCACGCGAGCGGCACGACGCAGCAGCGTCTCGCCGACATCCAGAAGATCGTGTCGCCGCCGCCCAGTGGCAAGAAGCCCGCGCGCAAAAGCGCCGCATCGGTCGACGACTACACCGCGCGCGCCGTGAACAACGTGACTGAAAGTCCGTCCTTCCAGTTCGGCGGCCCGAGCGGCTCGCTTGCGACGCCGCCTTACATGGCGCCGTCGCAATAAGTCCGCTTTTCGTCATCCCGATTTTTTCACCCCGAGGATTTACATGAAATGGTTGATGTTGGCGCTCGGCAGCGCCGCCCTGATCGCGAACGCACCCGCCTTTGCACAAACGGGTTCACCGGCGCAGGCCGCGCATCCGTCCGTCCTCCTGAAGACATCGGAAGGCGACATTCGCGTCGAGCTGTTCCCCGAGAAAGCGCCGAAGACCGTCGCGAATTTCCTCGATTACGTGAAGTCCGGCCAGTACAGCGGCACGATTTTCCATCGTGTGATTCCAGGCTTCATGATCCAGGGCGGCGGCTACACGACGAGCTTCGCCGAAAAGCCCACGCGCGCGCCGATCCCGCTCGAAAGCCGCAACGGTCTGAAAAATGCAGCAGGCACGCTGGCGATGGCGCGCACGAGCGATCCGAATTCGGCGACGGCGCAGTTCTTCATCAACACGGTGGATAACACCGGCCTCGATTATCCGAATCCGGACGGCAACGGCTACGCCGTGTTCGGCAAGGTCACGTCGGGCATGGACGTCGTGAAGAAGATCGAAGCCGAACCGACCACCACGCGCGGCCCAATGTCCGACGTGCCGCAAAAGCAGGTCGTGATCCAGTCGGCGACTGTCGTCAGCAAGTAAGCGGGTAGCAACGCGT
This sequence comes from uncultured Paraburkholderia sp., assembly GCA_937917025.1. Lineage (GTDB taxonomy): Bacteria > Pseudomonadota > Gammaproteobacteria > Burkholderiales > Burkholderiaceae > Paraburkholderia. Next base: position 1,677 of record CALFSF010000513.1, on the reverse strand, counting down.
CCGGAACGCCGGAACGCACCCGCGAGAACACCTCCGCGCGGACTTGCGACAGGCGCCGTCCGCGCCCTTCAACCACCTGTCAGTCAAAGGATCCCATCATGGTCGAACTGCACACGAACCACGGCATCATCAAACTCGAACTGGATGCCGAAAAAGCGCCGAAGTCGGTTGAGAATTTTCTCAACTACGTGAAGGCTGGTCATTACGACAACACGGTGTTTCACCGCGTGATCGACGGCTTCATGATCCAGGGCGGCGGTTTCGAGCCGGGCATGAAGCAGAAGCCGACCGAAGCGCCGGTCACGAACGAAGCGAACAATGGCCTGAAGAACGTCAAGGGCTCGGTGGCGATGGCGCGCACGAACGATCCGCACTCGGCGACCGCCCAGTTCTTCATCAACGTGAACGACAACGACTTCCTGAACCACTCGTCGCCGACGCCGCAGGGCTGGGGCTACGCCGTGTTCGGCAAGGTGGTCGAGGGTCTCGACGTGCTCGACGCCATCCGCAAGGTGAAGACGGGCTCGAAGGGCTTCCATCAGGACGTGCCGGTCGACGACGTGATCATCGAAAAGGCCGTGATCGCCGACTGATCGCGGCATCGCGCGAGATGAGAGAGGCGGCGTTGCACGCCGCCTCTTCCGGTTAACGCAGGACATCACGAGCACCTTCAATGCTGCAAGAAAGGCCGCTGCGAAGCGTCGCTGCGGGCGTGCCTGGCGAGGGCAAACGCCCGCGCGCCGCGCGCCCGTTTTTTTTCATCTCCGATCTTCACTTGAGCGAGGCGATTCCGCGCACGGTCGCCGCGTTCGAGCATTTCATCCGCGTGACGGCCGATCAGGCGGATTCGGTTTTCATTCTCGGCGACCTGTTCGAGTACTGGATTGGCGACGACATGCTCATCGCGCCCGATGGCGACCCGTTCGTCGCCCGCATGGCCGCGTTGATGCATACGCTGACCGAGCGCGGCATCGCGCTCTACATCATGCATGGCAACCGGGATTTCCTGCTCGGCAAGCGCTTCATGAAAGCAGCCGGCGCGATCTGGCTGCCCGATCCGTTTGTCATCACCGCGTTCGGCACGCGCATCGCGCTCGCGCATGGAGACGGGCTCTGTACGGCCGATCGCGGCTATCAGGTATTTCGCCGGCTGGCACGCAACCGGGCGGTGCAGGCGCTGTTTCTCGCGTGGCCGTTCAGGTGGCGCAGAAAGCTCGCGGAGCGGATGCGTTCAGCGAGCGAGGAAGGCCGCTCGCGACCCGTGTCGCCGAAATACGACGTGACGTCGAAAGCGATCGCGGCGCTGTTTCGCAAATCCGGGACGAAGACGATCATTCACGGCCACACGCACCGCCCCGCGACGCACGTCGAACCCGGCGGCGTGCGCTGGGTGCTGCCCGACTGGGAACTCGATCACGGCACACGGCGCGGCGGCTATCTGCGTATCGATGCCGAGGGCTTCAAGGCCCTTCCGCTGGACTGACAAGTCTGGCGCCTCGGTCGGACCCCGGCGCCGCGCACGCAGCGTGAGCGCGCTCAACTCTGCTCGACTTTTCCTTCGATGGCTGCCGACAGCCGGCGTAGATCCAGCAACGCCGCATCGGCGCCGTTCAACGCTTCGAGCGTCGTGCCGAGCCGCTCCAGCGCGGTGACGATTTCGTCGATGCGCTGCCGGCG
>CALFSF010000512.1 GCA_937917025.1 uncultured Paraburkholderia sp. | reverse complement strand
GTCGCGCGTTCTTCCTCGACGGTGCCGATCTCGACGGGATCGGCGTGCATCGACACCGGAATGAGCAGCGGCTGCACGGCAATCGTCCGGTCGGACAGCGCGTGCTTGAACTGCTCGTACAGGATGCGCTCGTGCGCGGCGTGCATATCGACGATCACAAGTCCCTGCGCGTTCTGCGCCAGCACGTAGATGCCGTGAATCTGCCCAAGCGCGAAGCCGAGCGGCTGCTCGTCGCTGCCCGTTGAAGCCGGGTCGAACGCCTGCGAGCCACCGGCCGCAAAGCCAGAAGGAAACGCCGTCGCCGCGCCGGCAAACGCCGACATGCCGTTGCCATTACCGTCGACGTCACGCGCTTCGAGCGCGGTCGTGCCCGACGATGTGCCGGCGCCCGTGTCCCTGCGGCCGAACAGCGCGTCGTAAAGCGCGAGCGGCTGAGCCACCGGCAACGTACCCTGCGTCATGCGCGCCTGGCGCAACCATGTATTGCCGCCGTTTTCGGCCGACAGACCGCCGCCCCCGAGCGGCGTCGAGCCGAACGAAGCGGGGTTCGGCGTGGGCATCGGCATCGGCGCGATATGGGCGGCGTGGCCGCCCGCGGTCGTTTCCGGCGAAGCGCCCGCGTGTCGCGCCAGCGCGCGCTGCACGGCGTGAAACACGAACTGGTGAATCGAGCGCGAATCGCGGAACCGCACCTCGATCTTCGACGGATGCACGTTCACGTCGACCGCTTCGGGCGGCAGATCGAGAAACAGCACGTACGACGGGTAGCGGTCGCCGTGCAGCACGTCCTCGTACGCGGCGCGCGCCGCGTGCGTGAGCAGCTTGTCGCGCACGAAGCGGCCGTTGACGAAGAAATACTGCTGGTCCGCGCGGCCACGGCTCGCGGTCGGCAGACCCGCGCATCCGTAGACCGCCAGCGGCCCGGCCGATTCATCGAGCGGCAGATGCGCCGTCGCGAACGTTTCGCCGAGAATCTTCGAGACGCGCGTCGCCGGATCGGTGGCGTTCCAGTGCTCGACGGCGCGGCCGTTATGCAGCACCGAAATCGCGACGTCCGGCCGCGCGAGCGCCGAGCGGCGGACCATCTCGAGGCAATGGCCGAGTTCGGTCTGCTCGCTCTTCAGGAATTTGCGTCGCGCGGGCGTGTTGAAATACAGCTCGCGCACTTCGATGGTGGTGCCCTGCGTGCCGGCTGCGGGCGTCAGCGCGCCGGTCTGCGCGTCGATGCGCACCGCGTGCGGCGCGCTCGCCGTGCGGCTCGTGATGAACATCTCCGCCACCGATGCGATCGAAGCCAGCGCTTCGCCGCGAAACCCGAGCGTCGCGACCGCCTCGAGTTCGGCGAGCGAGTGGATCTTGCTCGTCGCGTGGCGCAGCAGGGCGAGCGGCAACTCGTTCTCGGGGATGCCGCAGCCGTCGTCGGTGATCGAGATGCGCTTGACGCCGCCTTCGTCGAGCACGATGCGCAGCGTCGTCGCGCCGGCGTCGAGCGCGTTCTCCAGCAATTCCTTCACCACCGAAGCCGGCCGCTCGACCACTTCGCCAGCGGCAATCTGGCTGATCAGCTGGTCGGGCAGCGGCTGGATCGCGCGCAACGGGCGCGGGGCGGGTGAAGCGAGCGCCCCGGCTGCGACGGACGCCCCGGCATCGACGGGATTTTCGGAGAATTCTGACATGCCGAAATTATAGCGACTTGGCGAGAGGCGTCTCTTTCAGCCACTGGATGTGGCCGCGCGCACTCAATTAATTCAGCCCGGCTGGCACTTTCGGTATCATGGCGCGGTCAATTTCACCGCTTCGGGCGTATTTTCGCTGCCCGGCGCACTCTGCATATAAAGGACGCTTTTTGGACACGCTGCTACAGTTCTTCAACCTTGTCCTGCACATCGACAAGTTTCTGGGTGTGTTCATCCATGAATACGGCACGTGGGTCTATGTCGTGCTGTTCTTGATCGTCTTCTGCGAGACGGGGCTCGTCGTGCTGCCGTTCCTGCCGGGCGATTCGCTGCTGTTTATCGGCGGCGCGTTCTGCGCGACGGGCGAGATGAGCCTGCCGCTGCTGATCGGCCTGCTGCTCGTCGCGGCGGTGCTCGGCAATACCGTCAACTACATGATCGGCCGGGCGATCGGTCCGAAGGTGTTCAACACCCATATACCGGGGCTCGACCGCTTTCTCGATCGCGCGGCGCTTCAGAAGACGCATGACTTCTACGAGCGGCACGGTGGCAAGACCATCGTCCTCGCACGCTTCATTCCGGTGGTGCGCACGTTCGCGCCGTTCGTCGCGGGCGCGTCGGCCATGAGCGTGCGGCGCTTCCAGTTCTTCAATTTCACGGGCGCGCTGTTCTGGGTGCTGCTGCTCGTGCTGCTCGGTTATTTCTTCGGCAATATTCCGTTCATTCGCCAGTATCTGAACGTGATCGTGCTGGTCGGTATCGGCGCCGCGATCGTGCCGGTCGTGCTGGGCGCGCTGTGGAAGATGATGCGCAAGAACTCAACCGCAAACACCGCGAGCAAGCCCGGCGGACAGTGATGCCGCGGCTCGCCGGCCTCGCGCGGCGGGCATGAGAAAACGGCGTCGCAGTGTGAACTGCGACGCCGTTTTTCGTTTGGCATTGCGTCTCTATGCCGCTATGTCCATTGGAACCGCCCGACGACCAGGCGACCCGTCAGGTCAGGCCGCAGAGCGGCGCACGACGGGCGTCTCGGGCGTCGGATAGCCGGCTTCCCTGAACGTCTCGATGATCGCGCGGTTCGTGTCGAAATAGACCTGCCAGTAGTTATCCGTATGCGCATACGGCCGCACGCAGAGGAGCGGCCCTTCCGGCGTAAACGACAGCACCTCGATATCCGGCGCGGGCGTGTCCGCCACGTTCGGAATCTTCGCGATCGCGGCGCGCAGGCGGTTCGCCGCATCGATGGGATCGACGCCGTTCGCGACCTTCGCCGTCAGCTCCACGCGACGTACGGGCAGCACGCTGTAGTTCGAGATCGTGTCGGAGAAGATCTTGTTGTTGCCGATGATGGTCGTGACGTTGTCCGGCGTCACGATCGTCGTGCCGAAGAGGCCAAGCTCGCTGACCGTGCCCGTCACGCCGCCGGCGGTCACGAAGTCGCCGACCTTGAAAGGCCGCAGCACCTGCATGAAGATGCCCGCCGCGAAGTGCGCGAGCAGGCCGCCCCACGCCGTGCCGATGGCAAGACCGAGGCCGGCGAGGAGCGCGGCGAACGACGTCGTCTGCACACCGAACACCTGCAGCACGGCGAGAATCAGCAGCAGGTTCAACAACCCGCTGAGAATCGAGCCGAGGTAGTGCGCGAGCGTCGGATCGACACGCCCGTTGCGCGCGAGGACCTTGCGCAGCAGCCCGGTGATCAGCGTGATGACCCAGCGCCCGATAATCCACAACACGATCGCCCCGAGCACCTTGGTGCCGAAGTCGATGCCACGGGTCATGATGAATACGCGTACGGTTTCGAGATCCACGGTGTCCTCGCTTGTTTCGGTTGTGTTGAACGGCCTGTTTCGATTCGATCGGTCAACCGATGCGCGGCGTGAATCCAACCCTGCGTGACCGGCAAGCCGGCCGAACGCCGCGATCCGTTTGTCTCTTTTGTGACGATGTTGTTGACGACAGCAAACACAGACTGGGCGACGCACAAAACAATGCCCGACGGCGCGCGACGGGCGGATCCGGGGAAGCGATATCTTCGGATGTTATAGGCGACGGCGCGCGCCGACGCAAGGATCATTCCAGGGAATCACGATGACCGGCCGGCGCGGGTCCCGCCATGGCTGGGGTTCCGGTCGCGCCGCGCCGGCTGGGGCGCGCGTCGGTGTTTTCCATATCGGCCTATCTGCGGCGCAATGTTCGCTCGCGCACGGCCACCCGTCCGTCTCTTCCTTAGGATCAACGCATCGGGGGCAATGCAGGGTTCGGATGTGCCGGCCGCACGCGGAGCCGGCGGGGAACCCGCGGAATACTGGCTGGAGCGCCCCCGGGCAGACTGGAACGCGTACACGCCCGGCCTCGTGCCCGGCGTCGTTTTCGCGATGCAACAGATCGAAAACAATTCGCCACTCATGACGAACCTACGTTCGAGAGGTATTCGAATGCCGTTCTTTCCAGTCTTTCTGTCGGTGGTGTTCGTCGTGCGGGAGCAGTCCGACAATCTCGAGGCGATCCTGTCGGACGCGGCTTCGTGCGTGTCGGCGCTCGTGCGTGATTACGAACTGATCGTCGTGGCCAACGCGCCGAGCGACGACAGCGTGTCGGTGCTGCGCAGCCTCACGAGCGAAAACGGGCTGCCGAACCTGCAGGCGTTCGTCCTGACGAAAACGGTCGATATCGATACGGCGTCGTGGGTCGGTCTGGAAAACGCACTCGGCGATTACGTGGCCGTGCTCGATCCGCTCACCGACGACATCGGGTTCCTGCCGGCGATGCTCGAAAAATCCGTCAGCGGAATCGACGTGGTATTCGCGCAGAACGAGCAGGCGCCGCCGCAGAGCCTGACGTATCGCCTCGCATGCGCGGCGTTTCACTGGTCCTACGAAAAGCTCAACGGCATTCACCTCGCGAAAGAGGCACCGCCGTATCGCGTGCTGAGCAAGCAGGTGGTCAATTTCATCCTGCAGCATCGCCAGCCAGCGATGAGCTACCGGCATTTGCCGGCGACGGCCGGCTTCAAGCGCGCCAACCTGAAATACAAGGCGCAATCGAAGGCGTTTCGCGTCAAGCGCCTCGGCGAAAGCGTCGATCTCGCCATGCGGCTGCTCGTATCGACGACCCGCACGCCGATGCGGCTCGTCACGTGCCTGTCGGTCTTCGGCGCGGTCGCGAATCTGCTGTACTCGTTCTACGTCGTCGCGATCGGCCTCTTCAAGACCGATGTCGCGCCTGGCTGGGTCAGCCTCTCGCTGCAGCAGTCGGGGATGTTCTTTCTGATCTCGCTCGTGCTGCTCGTGCTCGGCGAATACATCCTGCATGTCGACAGCGTCTCGGACGAGCACCCGCTCTATCACGTCAGTCATGAATTCACGAGCGCGCGCATGACCCGCTGCGAGAAACTCAATATCGAGGAAGTCGCGCCGCTGCCGGCGCACGTCGCGAATCAGCCAGCCCAGCGGGTTGCATGATGCCGATCCCCGAAGCCGTTCAGGATGCCGTCGTCATCGGTGGCGGTTTTTACGGCACGACGATTGCCGCTTACCTTGTGAAAACGCGCGGGATGAAGCGCGTCACGCTCGTCGAACGTGAAGACGCGCTGCTCGGGCGCGCGTCCTTCAACAACCAGGCGCGCATTCACAACGGGTATCACTATCCACGCAGTTTCACGACCGCCTATCGAAGCCGGATCAATCTCCGGAAGTTCGTTCTCGATTGGCCCGATGCGGTGAAGCGCGATTTCACCAAGCTTTACGCCATCGCCCGTCATAACTCCAGGGTGACCGCGCGGCAGTTCGAGCGCTTCTGCCATGAGATCGGCGCGAACATCCGGCCCGCGCCGCCCGCACTGCGCGCGCTTTTCGAGCCCCGGCTGATCGAAGACGTGTTTCTGGTCGAGGAGTATGCGTTCGACGCCGGCAGGCTCGCCGCATGGGCCCGCCACGCGCTCGACGAATGCGGCGTGCAGGTGCGTACCGGCGCGCGCGTCATGGAGGTGCTGCGCGGTGACGGTTCCGCGCTCACGGTCGCCGTGCGGCACGGCGACGGGACGCGCGAGCCGGTTCCATGCAACTACGTCTTTAACTGCACGTACAGCGGACTCAACCAGATCGGCGGGGATTATCCGGGAACGCAGACGGATCTGAAGCAGGAAATCGCCGAAATCGCATTGATCGACGTGCCGTCCCGGTTCCAGGACCTGGGCGTCACGGTCATGGACGGCCCGTTCTTTTCAACGATGCCGTTCCCGGCGCGCGGGCTGCATTCGCTGTCGCATGTGCGGTACACGCCGCATCTGAACTGGAGCGACGCCGCCGGCGTGGATCCCTACGAACGGCTCAGCGCGTACGCGCGTGAAAGCCGCGTGGAGCGCATGCTGCGCGACGTCGTGCGTTATATGCCTTCGCTCGCCGGGGCGCGTCACGTGGAGTCGCTCTTTGAAGTGAAGACGGTGCTCGTGAAGAACGAACTCGATGACGGACGGCCCATTCTGTTCGAGAAACATCCGCAGTTGCCGGGGTGTTTCTCGGTGCTCGGGGGCAAAATCGACAACATCTACGACGTGCTTGAAAAGCTCGACGCGCAACCGTTCGACAACGAAGCAGCGCAGCACTACAGCGATAGTCATCGCGTCGGCGAAACCGGGGTGGTCTATGGCTAACGCGCTGATCGGCTATTCGGGCTTCGTCGGCGGCACGTTGCTCCGGCAGGCGTCGTTTGACGCGCTTTATCGCTCGACCAATATCGAACAGATCGACGGTCGCGCGTTCGACACGGTGATCTGTGCCGGCGCGCCGGCACAGAAGTGGCTGGCGAACCGCGAGCCCGTCGCCGACCGCATGAAGATCGACGGATTGATCGACCGGCTGGACACCATCCGCTGCCGGACGTTCATCCTGATCAGCACGGTCGATACGTTCGCGAACCCGGTGAACGTCGACGAAGCGACACCGGTTGATGAGGCGGGCCTTCATGCATACGGTCTGCATCGCCGCCTGCTCGAAAAGTTCGTGGAGCGCCG
>CALFSF010000511.1 GCA_937917025.1 uncultured Paraburkholderia sp. | reverse complement strand
TCGCAAGTCAGATCGATGCCGCGTCGGGTTTCACGTCGAGCGCCTGGGCGCGCGAATCGATCCACGTCAGGTTGGGCTGGAAGCGCAGCGCGGCGTCGAGCGCGCGCTCGATCAGCGACGATTCGGCGATCCACGCCAGTTGCGACACCGAGGCCTGGAACGCGGAGAAATGGAGTTCGGCGGCCGCATCGCCGAAAACGCGCATGTCGTAGACCGGCGCAAGACGCGCCACGTCGAGCGCCTGCCAGACGCGCAGACGTTCAAGCAGGGTTTGCGAACTCGCGGAAAGCGCATAGACACGCGCGTCGAACGCGGCACCGGCGGGAAGCGCCGCGCATGTCTGCGCGAGCAGCGCGACGCGTCTGCCGCCTTGCGTCAGCGCGAGCGCGGCGGTCTTGCCGACAAGCCCGCCGCCGATCACGGCAACGTCGAAGGTCTGATGGTGAACAGTCATCCGCTCATTATAGCTGCGGGTCTTCACGGGCACGGGCGCAGTGAGCGGGGCGTTTGTCCTCGCTCCAGGGCGCGTGCCGCCTGCCCGGTTCTAGCGGGGGATTCGCCCGGATGTGGCATGAGGGCATGAGAGGTGGCGTGAGGAAAGGCACGCACGGCGGCCGCCGCGCGGACAAGGGTTACAATTGCGGTTTTCGGTGACAGCCGTCACCGGCACAAAGACGCTCCGCTTACGCCGCGCTGTCTGGCGCCGTCCCGTTCGCGGACGCCCGCCGGCATGCGAAGCCGCTACAGGCCGACCTTCCGCCCGACGGCTGCGCCTGTAATGCACGTCATCACCTGCTTTTTAGAGAACCTTCATGAGCCTCCAATGCGGCATCGTCGGCCTGCCTAACGTCGGCAAGTCCACCCTGTTCAACGCGCTGACCAAGGCGGGCATCGCCGCCGAGAATTATCCGTTCTGCACGATCGAGCCGAACGTCGGCATCGTCGAAGTACCCGACGCGCGTCTCCAGGCGCTGGCTGACATCGTCAAGCCCGAGCGTATCCTGCCGGCGGTGGTGGAATTCGTCGACATCGCGGGGCTCGTCGCCGGCGCGAGCAAGGGCGAAGGGCTCGGCAACCAGTTCCTCGCGAATATCCGCGAGACCGACGCGATCACGCACGTCGTGCGCTGCTTCGAAGACGAAAACGTGATCCACGTCGCGGGCAAGGTCGATCCGCTGTCGGACATCGAAGTCATCAACACCGAACTCGCGCTCGCCGATCTGGCGACGGTCGAGAAATCGCTGACGCGTTACTCGAAGGCCGCGAAGTCCGGTAACGACAAGGAAGCGGCGAAACTCGTCGCGGTGCTCGAAAAGGTGCGCGCGCAGCTCGATCAGGCGAAACCGGTGCGTGCGCTGGATCTGTCAGAAGAAGAAAACGCGCTCCTCAAGCCGTTCTGCCTGATCACCGCGAAGCCGACGATGTACGTGGCGAACGTGAAAGACGACGGCTTCACGAACAACCCGTACCTCGACGCCGTGCAGAAGTTCGCCGATGCCGAAGGTGCGCCGGTCGTCGCCGTGTGCGCGGCGATCGAAGCGGAAATCGCCGATCTCGACGACGAAGACAAAGGCGTGTTCCTCGCCGACATGGGCATGGAAGAGCCGGGCCTGAACCGCGTGATCCGTGCCGGCTTCAAGCTGCTCGGGCTGCAGACGTACTTCACGGCGGGCGTGAAGGAAGTGCGCGCATGGACGATCCATATCGGAAACACCGCGCCGCAGGCCGCGGGCGTCATCCACACCGACTTCGAGCGCGGCTTCATTCGTGCGCAGACGATCGGCTTCAACGATTTCGTGACCTACAAGGGTGAACAGGGTGCGAAGGAAGCCGGCAAGATGCGCGCGGAAGGCAAGGAATACGTCGTGCATGATGGCGACGTGATGAACTTCCTGTTCAACGTCTAAGCGCTGCGCGGCGAGTTCGCCGCATTCACTGCAAACCCCGCATGTCCCTGTGACAGCGGGGTTTTTTCATGCCGTAGCGAACGGGACATCGATACTCCTGACCGGTAACCGACAAGGTCATCGGCAAAATAAAACCCGGCAGCAGGCGGCCCAGACCACCGTGTTCACCCGCGTCAGAGCGTGGCTGATACAGTCCGCCCGAATGTCAAAATCCGTTGCGTCAGCAACGTCCTTTTCTGCCGGGGCGCTTCAGTTTCGCGGTTGCTGGTGTTAAATTCCCCGTTCCGGCGACCTTACGCGCTGAAGGAATACCACCGCGTGACTGTCATCGAACACAACTAGAATCGCGCAACCCCAATTTGCGCATGATCCGGTCAAGGAGACAATCGATGAGTTGCAAGCCCCTGTTCCGTTCGCTTTCCGTTGCCGCGGCACTGGCGTTCGGCGTCAGCACCACGGCCCATGCCGCGACCGAGATCCAGTTCTGGCACGCGATGGAAGCCGCACTGGGCGAACGCCTGAACGACATTGCGAACGACTTCAACGCGTCGCAGAGCGACTACAAGATCGTACCGGTGTTCAAGGGCACCTACGACCAGACGCTCGCAGCGGGCATCGCGGCCTACCGCAGCGGCAACGCGCCTGCGATCCTGCAGGTCTACGAAGTGGGCACGGCCACCATGATGCAGGCAAAGAAAGCCGTGATCCCGGTCTCGGACGTGTTCAAACATGCGGGCGTGCCGCTCGACGAAAAGGCGTTCGTGCCCACCATCGCCAGCTACTACAGCGACTCGAAGAGCGGCGAGCTCATTTCGATGCCGTTCAACAGCTCGACGCCGGTGCTGTACTACAACAAGGACGCCTTCAAGAAAGCCGGCCTCGATCCGAACAAGCCGCCGAAGACCTGGGACGAACTGCAACAGGATGCGCGGAAGCTGAAGGCATCGGGCATGTCGTGCGGTTATTCGTCGGGCTGGCAGAGCTGGATCCAGCTCGAAAACTACAGTGCGTGGCACGGCGCGCCGTTCGCATCGAAGAACAACGGCTTCGACGGCACCGATGCGCAACTCGAATTCAACAAGCCGCTGCAGATCGCGCACATCCAGTTCCTGCAGAACATGGCGAAGGAAGGCACGTTCACCTATGTCGGCCGCAAGGACGAACCGGTGTCGAAGTTCTATAGCGGCGACTGCGGGATCATCACGAACTCGTCGGGGTCGCTTGCGACGATCAAGAAGTTCGCGAAGTTCAACTTCGGCACCGGCATGATGCCGTACGACGCGAGCGTGAAAGGCGCGCCGCAGAACGCGATCATCGGCGGCGCGAGCCTGTGGGTGCTGGCGGGCAAGGATCCGGCCGTCTACAAGGGCGTGGCGAAATTCCTCGCCTATCTGACTTCGCCGCAGGTCGCGGCCAAATGGCATCAGGACACCGGTTACCTGCCGGTCACCACCGCGGCCTATCAGCTGACGCAGCAACAGGGCTTCTACGAGAAGAACCCCGGCAGCGATACCGCGATCAAACAGATGCTCAACAAGCCGCCCCTGCCGTTCACCAAGGGGCTGCGTCTTGGCAACATGCCGCAGATCCGCACGGTCGTCGACGAGGAACTCGAGCAGGTCTGGACGCAGAAGAAGTCGCCGAAAGAGGCGCTCGACTCCGCCGTGTCCCGCGGCGACGAGCTGCTGCGCCGCTTCGAGAAGGCCGGCAGCTAGGCAGCCGGCTGGTTCCTGCGGGCGCCTGTTAAAAAAGCAGGCGCCCGCGCGCATCCCCCACGGGAAACATCGATGGAAAAGCGATCCCGCTTTGGCACAGGCGTGTTGCCGTATCTGCTGGTTGCGCCGCAACTCGCGATCACGCTGCTGTTTTTTCTGTGGCCTGCCGGCGAGGCGCTGTGGCAGTCCACGCAAAGTCAGGACGCGTTTGGCACGTCGAGCGAGTACGTCGGCCTCGCCAATTTCAAACAGCTGTTCGCCGATCCGCTCTATCTGTCGTCGGTCAACACGACGCTAGTTTTCTGTTCGCTCGTCACGGTGGGCGGCCTCGTGATTTCGCTCGTGCTCGCCGCCTGCGCCGACCGCGTGACGCGCGGCGCAAAGACGTATCAGACGCTGCTGATCTGGCCGTATGCGGTCGCGCCCGCGCTCGCCGGCGTGCTGTGGTCGTTCCTCTTCAATCCGAGCATCGGGCTCGTGACCTACGCGCTCGCGAAGGGCGGCATCGTGTGGAATCACGCGCTCAACCCCGGGCAGGCGATGTTCCTCGTCGTGCTCGCCTCGGTCTGGAAACAGGTCAGCTATAACTTCCTGTTCTTCTACGCCGGCCTGCAGGCGATTCCGCGTTCGCTCATCGAAGCGGCCGCGATCGACGGCGCCGGCCCCGTGCGCCGCTTCTTCGGCATCGCACTGCCGCTGCTGTCCCCGGTGAGCTTCTTCCTGCTCGTCGTCAATATCGTCTATGCGTTCTTCGATACGTTGCCGGTGATCGACGCGGCCACCGGCGGCGGCCCCGCGCAATCGACCCGCACGCTGATCTACAAGATCTTCGCCGAAGGCTTTCAGGGGCTCGATATTGGCAGCTCGGGCGCGCAGTCCGTGGTGCTGATGGTGATCGTCGTCGCGCTGACTGTCGTGCAGTTCCGTTTCATCGAGCGGAGGGTCCAGTACTCATGATCGAGAATCGACGCGGGTTCGACCTCTTTTGCCACGCGGTGCTGATCGTCGGCGTCGTGCTGGTCGTGTTTCCGGTGTACATCGCGTTCTGCGCCGCGACGATGAGCGAGCATGAAGTGTTCAGCGTGCCGCTTTCGCTCGTGCCCAGCACGCATCTGTTCGAGAACATCGCGAACGTGTGGACGCACGGCAGCGGCAACGCGGCGAGTCCGTTCGGGCGGATGCTGATGAACAGCCTCGTGATGGCGCTCGTCATTTCGATCGGCAAGATCGCCGTGTCGATGATCTCCGCGTACGCAATCGTGTTCTTCCGCTTTCCGTTCAGGAATCTCGCGTTCTGGCTCATCTTCATCACACTGATGCTGCCGGTCGAAGTGCGCATCTTTCCGACCGTACAGGTGGTGTCGTCGATGCACCTGAGCAACACCTACGCGGGCCTGACGCTGCCGCTCATCGCCTCGGCCACCGCGACCTTCCTGTTCCGCCAGTTTTTCATGACGCTGCCGGACGAACTGATGGAAGCGGCGCGCATCGACGGCGCCGGGCCGCTGCGCTTTTTCTGGGACGTGGTCCTGCCGCTGTCGAAGACGAACATGGCCGCGCTTTTCGTGATCACGTTCATCTACGGCTGGAACCAGTATCTGTGGCCGATCCTGATCACGAGCCAGCAATCGCTGACCACGGCGGTGGTCGGCATCAAGAGCATGATCGCGTCCGGCGACACGGCCACCGAGTGGCATCTGGTGATGACCGCGACGCTGCTTGCGATGCTGCCGCCGCTCGCCGTCGTGCTGACGATGCAGCGCTGGTTCGTGCGCGGCCTCGTGGATGCCGAAAAATAAACCGATCGGGACAGGGTTCGGATCGAACGCCACACTGCGCAAAACAACACAATTCAACGCGACGGTGCGTGACGCGTGACTCGTGACGCAACGCCCGCGAATGCATGGAAAGGCAAAACGAATGGCTGCACTGACCCTGAAGGGCGTGAAAAAGACGTACGACGGCAAACAGTTCGTGCTGCACGGCATCGACGTCGATGTCGCCGATGGCGAGTTCGTCGTGATGGTCGGGCCGTCCGGCTGCGGCAAGTCGACTTTGTTGCGCATGGTGGCCGGGCTCGAAGGCATTTCAGAAGGCACGATCTCGATCGCGGACAAGGTCGTCAACACGCTGGAACCGAAGGACCGCAACATCGCGATGGTGTTCCAGAACTACGCGCTCTATCCGCATATGAGCGTCGCGCAGAACATGGGTTACGCGCTGAAGATCGCCGGCGAGAATCGCGCGACGATCGACCGGCGCGTCGACGCCGCCGCGAAGATTCTCGAGCTCGAAGCGTTGCTCGCGCGCAAGCCGCGTGAACTGTCCGGGGGACAGCGACAACGCGTCGCGATGGGCCGCGCGATCGTGCGCGAGCCTGCCGTGTTTCTGTTCGACGAACCGCTATCGAATCTCGATGCCCGGCTGCGCGTGCAGATGCGCCTGGAAATCCAGCGCCTGCACGCGCGTCTCGCGACCACGAGCCTGTACGTCACGCACGACCAGATCGAAGCGATGACGCTCGCGCAGCGGGTGATCGTGATGAACAAGGGTCACGCGGAGCAGATCGGTGCGCCAACCGAGGTCTACGAGCGGCCCGCGACGGTGTTCGTCGCGAGTTTCATCGGCTCGCCGGGGATGAATCTGCTGGAAGGCCGCGTATCCGGCGATGGCGCGTTCTTCGAAGTCGCGGGCGACGGGCCGAGGCTGCCGCTCGCAGGCGTGCCGTGTATCGGCCGCGAGGTGGCGGCCGGACGCGAGTGGACGCTGGGCATCCGGCCCGAGCACATGACGCCGGGACTGGCGGACGCCGCGCCCGCGACGCTCACCGTCGACTCCTGCGAGTTGCTGGGCGCCGACAATCTTGCGCACGGCCGGTGGGGCAGCCACGACGTCGCGGCAAGGCTGCCGCATGCGCATCGCCCGGCGCGCGGCGAAGCGCTACAGGTGGTCCTGCCCGCCCAGCATCTCCATTTCTTCGATCCGTCGACGGGCAGGCGCGCTAACTGACTGACGGCGCTGATCCATAACGGGCGGTGTCGCTGAGTGGCTATAGTCCGTCAGCACGGACG
>CALFSF010000510.1 GCA_937917025.1 uncultured Paraburkholderia sp. | reverse complement strand
ATAGTCCCAGACGCGCTGGAAGAAGAGACTCATCGCGAACATCAGCCCGTAATAGCCGAAGTTGAGCGACAGTCCTATCGCCGAACTCACGTTGATGACCGGTATCCGGAATAGCGAGAGCGGTAGCATCGGATGCCGTTGCCACTTCTCCACCAGCACGAACAGCAGGCCGAACACGACGAAGCAGACGATACCCGTCATCACGGCCGGACTTCTCCAGCCCAGCCTTCCGCTTTCGACGACGGCGAACATCAGCGCGGCGAGCGAAACCACCGCCAGCATCTGTCCCATCGGATCGAAGCGGCGCGCCGCGTTGCGGACAGTATCGGGCGCGTGGGCCAGCGTCAGCCAGATGCCGGCAACACCGAACGGCACGTTGATCAGAAAGATGCTCGGCCAGCCGAAACAGTCGACCAGCACGCCGCCCACGACAGGACCTGCCCCGAGCGCCAGCGCTGCCGTCCCGGCCCAGATGCTCACGGCCTTTGCTCGCGCCCGGGCGTCGGGAAAACTCGCGTTGAGCACCGATAGCGACGATGGCACGCACAACGCCGCTCCGATGCCCTGCGCGGCCCGCGCGGCGACAAGCGCAGCCGCGCCGGATGCGAGGCCGCATGCCACCGATGCCAGGGTAAATATCGCAAAGCCACCGACGAACACGCGGCGCGCGCCCAGCCGGTCACCGAGCGCGCCTGCACCGAGCAGAAGGCTCGCAAAGGCGAGTGTGTAGGCATTGAGCACCCATTCGAGCTCCGTGGCGCCGACGGACAACGTTTCCCGAATGCGTTCGAGCGCGACGTTCACGACCGTGACGTCGAGACAGATGATGACGAAGCCAAGGCTGGCAGCGAGCAGGGCGAGGCGCGGTGATCGCGTCGATGGTCTGTGCATGATGAGCGGTCCAGGTCGGGCGCGGTACGAACGGGATCGTTCGATCGTTGGCCACGTCGCACTCTAATTCCCCCGTCATCATTGATAAAGCATATGCAAATGAGCACAGAACCCACTAATATTTGGCAATGGATCTTCTCCGGGCAATGACTGTTTTCGTGCGCGTAGTCGAGACCGGCAGCCTGACGGCCGCCGGGCTTGCGTGTGACCTGTCGCCCACCATGGTCGGCAATCACCTGCAGGCGCTGGAGGCCCGGCTCGGGACGCGGCTCATCCACCGCACCACGCGCAAGCAGCAGATCAGCGCGTTCGGACAGGCTTATTACGAACGTTGTGTGGAAATTCTCGGTCTCGTCAACGATGCCGAGCGACTGGCGCTCGATCATCTCGCGACCCCGCGCGGACACCTGCGCATCACGGCACCCGTGATCTTCAGCAACGAATGCCTGATCCCCGCAATCGCGGATTATTGCCGGCGCTACCCCGAGGTCCAGCTGGATGTCGTCGCCACCGATGCGCTGCCGGACCTGATCGAGGACGGATTCGAAGCGGCAATCCGCATCGGTACGCCGGGTAGCCCTGACCTCGTTGCGCGCCCTTTGCAGCCGTATCGGCTCGTGCTTTGTGCGTCGCGCGCATACCTCGATTCGAACGGCGTCCCGGCGACACCGGAGGAGCTTCGCGCTCACCAATGTCTCACCTACGCGTATCCGCCGCGTTCCGAAATGCGCGCGGCGCAGCCCGAGTGGACGCTGTCTGGCCCGAACGGAGGCGTAAGCGTTCCGGTCGGTGGACGGCTGAAGATCGACAACGCGGACGCGCTGCGCAGGGCTGTGCTTGCCGGCATGGGTATCGCGATGCTGCCCGCGATTCTGGTCGATGCCGATCTCAAGGCGAACCGGTTGATCGAGGTCCTGCCCGATCATGCGCCGCCCGTCCGCTCGATCAACCTGCTCTATTTGCGCGATCGCCAGATGTCCCCGAAGCTTCGCAGTTTCATCGACTTTGTCGTGGAGCGCTTCGGGAGCGTCGCCGGCTCTCATGTTTGAACACGCCTGCGGTCGGTGATGACGCCCAACACCACACACGCTGCGCTTCGACTGCTAACGGAAGGGCTTCAGGAAACCGGCAGGTTTTCCATTGTCCCTGGTATCGAGCAGTCATCCCGCCGTAGCCGCCAGTTCGCGATCTCGTGAAATTCAACGGTGCATGCTGGCTGCGGATCAGCGAGGCGCAGACGAAAGCCGCTCGCTGCGACACACATTGTTTCGGTGCGAATAAAAGCGCGCGGCACGGTGATTGCTGCACTTATGGTCAAGCAGGCGGCAAGCGTCTGTGTCTATACATCCCGT
This sequence comes from uncultured Paraburkholderia sp., assembly GCA_937917025.1. Lineage (GTDB taxonomy): Bacteria > Pseudomonadota > Gammaproteobacteria > Burkholderiales > Burkholderiaceae > Paraburkholderia. The sequence goes on along the minus strand of CALFSF010000510.1, from coordinate 2,211 downwards.
CCGATCAAGGAGGTACGGATCATGAGCAAGGCAACCAGCACGTTAATCGCGGCCCTCGCCGCACTCACACTGTCGAGCGGCGCTTATGCACAGGCGGCCGGCGGTCCAGGCGGCAGCGGCTCGTCAGGCAGCACGGCTAGCCCGGCAAACCAGACGACCCAGCCGAACCAGATGAACGGTGCGACCGACGGCTATGGCACGCCAGGCACCACCAACTCGGACAGCGGCAGGACCGCCAGGTCGCCGAATTCGGGCCTGCCGAGCAGCACGAACAGCAACTCGACGTCCGGCACCAACCTTCCCGGGAGCCACAACACACTGGCGACCCCGAGCGTAGTGTCGCCGGCCGCCGGCCAATAGTTCGAGTCCTTCATCCGCCATCCAGTCGTATGAAAGGCCGCTGCCCTCACGGACAGCGGCCTTTTATTTCTCCCTTACCCCCTCCCCGCATGCCTCCAGCGGCGACCATGCCTCAAAGGCATATCCGCAAGCCTGGAAAGTCTTTTTCACTGCCGCGATAACCGACTAGATTACGCTTCAAGGCAGCGGCAAGAGGCAAACATCGCACTTCCTCCCGGCGGCTGCTGGCACTTCACTACCATGCATTCCATCTATGCCAGAGAGGGATTCGAAATGAGCAAGCCAGTCGTTCTGATCACAGGCGCGCTGACCGGAATCGGCCGCGCCACCGCCTTCGCGTTTGCCGACAGCGGCGCGAAACTCGTCATCTCGGGCCGCCGCGAAGCGGAAGGCAAGGCGCTCGAAGCCGAACTGCGCGAACGCGGCGCCGACGCGGTATTCATCCAGGCCGACGTTCGCCGTGACGAAGAAGTCGCGAGCCTCGTCGACGCCGCGGTCTCGCGCTTCGGCCGTATCGATGCCGCCGTCAACAACGCCGGCACGGAAGGCGTGCCCGGCCCGATTACCAGCCAGAGCGCGGAGCGCTACGCCGCGACGTTCGACACCAACGTCCTGGGTACGCTGCTCAGCATGAAGCACGAACTGCGCGTGATGCTCGAACAGAAGCGCGGCAGCATCGTGAACGTGTCGTCGACGTATGGTCACGAGGGCGCCGCCTTTGCATCCGTGTACGCGGGCAGCAAGCACGCCGTCGAAGGCATGACGAAGTCGGCGGCGCTGGAAACCGCCGGCGCGGGCGTGCGTGTCAACGCGGTCGCGCCGGGACCCACCGATACCGGCATGCTCGACCGCTTTACCGGCACGGCCGAACGCAAGGCAGCGCTCGCTTCGAGCGTGCCGCTCGGACGCGTCGGCAAGCCCGACGACGTGGCCCGCGCGATTGTGTTTCTCGCGTCGGAAGCGGCGTCGTTCATAACCGGTCAGATTCTCACCGTCGACGGCGGCAAGACCGCGGGCTGAAGCCGCACCGACCCAACGCTGACGGCGCGCGCGTTGACGGTCCAGGCCGGCCGTCAGCGAGAATCCCACAGCGGCTTTATGCTCACGGAACGCGCATCTCCGTCGCACGGCGGGCCGCATGCCTGACCGCGCTGCCAGCCCGCTCCACAACCCAGGCTCCTGATTGATCCACCTTACGAGGTCGACATGTCGAACACTACGCAGCAATCCACACGCACCGTGAAGATCCCCGGTCCCGACCACCCGATCACCATCGAGCACAACGCCACGCGCGTGGTGGTTTCCATCGCGGGGCGCACGCTCGCCGACACGCGTCGCGCGCTGAAGCTACGCGAAGCCAGCTATCCGGCGGTGCTCTATATCCCGAGGGAAGACGTGGACATGACGCTGCTCGAACGCACCGATCACGCCACTTACTGCCCGTACAAGGGCGAATGCGCGTACTACTCGATTCCGCTCGGTGGCGAGCGCTCGGTCAACGCGGTATGGACGTACGAGAATCCGTACGACGCGGTCGCATCGATCAAGGACCACGTCGCGTTCTATCCGGACCGGGTCGACGCAATCGAGGAACGGGATTCCGCTGCCTGAAAACGCCCCCCGCGCGACCCCTGCACCACGCGCGCTTAACCCAGGCGCGCCGCGATCGCCTTGCCGACTTCCGTCGTATTCGCGCGGCCGCCCAGGTCTGCGGTGTGGGGACCTTCCTTGAGCACCGCTTCGATGGCGCCGAGGATCGCGTCGTGTGCTTCGTGCTCGACGCCTTCGCCCTTGCCGAGGAAATCGAGCATCATCGCCGCGAACCAGATCATCGCGACCGGGTTCGCGATG
>CALFSF010000509.1 GCA_937917025.1 uncultured Paraburkholderia sp. | reverse complement strand
CCCGCAAGTCCGATGTATGAGAGCCATGTCGGCCAGATCGCCGACCGCAACGCCATCCCACGGCAGATCATGGCCGTCCGCGCCGACGATCTTCACGTCGACGCCGTACATCACGTGGCCCTGCTTCTCGCGCAGCTTGCGCTGCTCGTCCGGCGCTCGCCGCGACTGTTCCCATGTCAGCTTCGAGAGCGTGCCGAGCGGCGACATCTCGGTCATGCCCCATGCGTGGATCACCTCGATGCCGTAGTCGTCCTCGAAGACCCGCAACATCGCGGGCGGGCACGCCGAGCCGCCGATCACGGTGCGCTCGAGCGTCGTGAAGCGCACCTGTGCTTCTTTCAGATAGTTGAGCAGGCCGAGCCACACGGTCGGCACACCGGCCGAATACGTGACGCCCTCGGCTTCCATCAGTTCGAAGAGCGACTTGCCGTCGAGGTCCTTGCCGGGGAAGACGATCTTCGCGCCCGTCAACGGCGCGGCGTGCGGAATGCCCCATGCGTTCACATGGAACATCGGCACGACGGGCAGCACCGAATCGCGCGCGGAGAGGCCCATCGCATCCGGCAACGACGCGCCGAACGCATGCAGCACCGTCGAGCGGTGCGAGTACAGCGCGCCCTTCGGGTTGCCGGTCGTGCCGGACGTGTAGCAGAGGTACGACGCCTGGCTTTCCTCGATGCGCGGCCAGTCGAACGCGCCGTCGTGGGCCGCGATCAGGGTTTCGTAGCTGAGAAGCGGCGCCGGCAGCGCAGCCTGCATCTTTGGCAGATGCGCTTCGCCGGCGAGCGCGATCCAGCCGCGCACCTGCGGACACCGCGGCGCGAGCACATCGACGAGCGGCGCGAACGTCGTGTCGAAGAGCACGTAACGATCCTGCGCGTCGTTGATGATCCACGCGATCTGCTCCGGGAAGAGCCGCGGGTTGATCGTATGGCACACCGCGCCGAAACCGGCCACGCCGTAATACGCCTCGAGATGCCGGTAGCCGTTCCAGGCAAGCGTGCCGATGCGCTCGCCCGGCTCCACGCCGAGCGCGATCAGCGCCTGCGCCAGCTGCTTCGCGCGCTTCTCGCAATCGCGATACGTGTAGCGGTGCGTGTCGCCCTCGATACGCCGCGACACGATCTCCGTTGCGCCGAAGTGCCGCGCCGCGTGCGCGATCAACGAGGACACGGTGAGCGGCACATCCATCATCTGTCCCAGCAGCGGCGTTGTCATCGGTATTGTCTCCTCGCCATGGTCCGTGAAAGTTGCAGCCCGGATGCGCTCCCGCGGCCGCTGGCGGCCTTCCTGCAGGCCCGCGGGCGCGGACTTACAATATCGGTTAAACATGAGGCGCTCAATATGTCGTTTTCCCCAAGCAATGCGGGTCTGTCGGCGTCAATGTCGGCGTTGGCCGGCACAATCGGCAGCCAGCGCGCGGGTTCGTTCGCGCAGCTCGGCACCACGTTTCTGACCCGACTGCCGGCAGCGCCGCTGCCTGCGCCCTATGTCGTCGGGTTTTCCGCTGAAACCGCCGCGCTGCTCGGTTTCGATGCCTCGATCGCACAGGATCCGACGTTCGCCGAATTCTTCTCGGGCAACACGACGCGCGACTGGCCCGCGCAGGCGTTGCCGTACGCGACGGTCTATTCGGGCCATCAGTTCGGCGTGTGGGCCGGCCAGCTCGGCGACGGCCGCGCGCTCGGTCTCGGCGAGGTCGACCACGACGGCAGGCGTCTCGAGCTGCAACTGAAAGGCGGCGGCCGCACGCCGTATTCGCGCATGGGCGACGGCCGCGCGGTGCTGCGCTCGTCGATCCGCGAATATCTGTGTTCGGAAGCGATGCATCACCTCGGCATTCCGACGACGCGCGCGCTCTGCGTGATCGGCTCCGATCAGCCCGTGCGGCGTGAAGAGGTGGAAACGGCCGCGGTCGTCACGCGTGTTGCGCCGAGCTTCGTGCGCTTTGGCCACTTCGAGCATTTCTATTCGAACGATCGCGTCGACGCGTTGCGCTCGCTCGCCGATCACGTGATCGAGCGTTTCTATCCCGCTTTAAAGGAAGCCGACGATCCGTACCTCGCGCTCCTCGGCGAAGCGGTCCGCTCGACGGCCGACCTGATGGTGGAATGGCAGGCGGTCGGTTTCTGCCACGGCGTGATGAACACGGACAACATGTCGATCCTGGGTCTCACGATCGACTACGGCCCCTTCGGTTTCATGGATGCGTTCGACGCGAACTACATCTGCAATCACTCCGACAACCAGGGCCGCTACGCGTACCGGATGCAGCCGCAGATCGCATACTGGAACCTCTTCTGCCTCGCGCAGGGGCTGCTGCCGCTCTTCGGCGGGCGTTACGAAGAAAGCGAGCGCGGCGAGCGCGCGGTGCAGGACGCGCAGCGCGTGCTCGAAGGCTTCAAGGCACGCTTCGCGCCGGCGCTCGAGCGCCGCATGCGCGAGAAGCTCGGGCTCGAAACCGTGCAACCCGGCGACGACCAGCTGGCCAACAGCCTCTTTGAAATCATGCACGCGAACCGCGCGGATTTCACGCTGACGTTCCGCAACCTCGCGCGCGTGTCGAAGCGCGACGCGAGCGGCGACGCGCCCGTGCGCGACCTGTTTCTCGACCGCGCGGCGTTCGATACGTGGGCCGCCGGCTACCGGACGCGGCTTGCGCACGAAACACGCGATGACGCGTCGCGGGCCATTGCAATGAACCGGGTGAACCCCAAATTCGTACTTCGCAATCACCTTGCGGAAACCGCGATCCGCAAGGCGAAGGAAAAGGACTTCTCCGAAGTCGAGCGACTGGCGGCGGTGCTGCGCCGTCCGTTCGACGAGCAACCTGAAAACGAAGCGTACGCGGCGCTGCCGCCCGACTGGGCGAGTTCGCTCGAAGTCAGCTGCTCGTCGTGAGCCTCACCGCTTCACTGATTGTTCCGTCGTGCCGAACCGGCTGCACCGGTTCCTTTCACGCGAGCAATCACGTTCCCCTTCTATCGACAGGACCCGACCATGAATCCAGACGATCTCAAAACTGGCGCGACCGATACCCCCCCGGTGCAGAAAGACGACGCCACCTGGCGCCAGCAGCTTTCGGAAACCCAGTACCGGGTGACGCGCGAGGCCGCGACCGAGCGGCCGTTCACCGGCGAATACTGGGACCATTTCGACCGCGGTGTGTATGACTGCGTCTGCTGCGGCACACCGCTCTTCGAATCGGCGACGAAATTCGACGCCGGTTGCGGCTGGCCGAGCTACTTCAAGCCGATCAACGGCGAAGTGATCGCCGAGAAAACCGACCGCTCGCACGGCATGCTGCGCATCGAAGTGCAGTGCAAGAACTGCGGCGCGCATCTGGGCCACGTGTTCGAGGACGGTCCCGCGCCGACGGGCCTTCGGTACTGCATCAATTCGGCTGCGCTACAATTCGAGCCCAAGTAGCGCAGGCCGGGCGCGGCCGGGTTCTGGCGGCCTTCCGGCCGTCGTGCACCGGCGCCGTGTCCCCAGCCCGCGCGCCGGGCCTGTCGAGCCGGCTGCCGGCCCGTGGCGGGCGCGGCAAAGGCGCGTCCGCCACGCCTTTGCCACCGCGCACCGGCCCCTATTGAGCGCATCACTCTGCGGATTCCCGACCGATAATGAAATTCCTGTTCGACCTGTTCCCGATCATCCTGTTTTTCGTGGCGTTCAAGATCTGGGGCATCTTCACGGCGACGGCCGTCGCCATCGCCGCGACGCTCGTGCAGATCGCCTTCGTCGCGTTCCGGCATCGCAAGGTCGATCCGATGCTGTGGGTGAGCCTCGGCGTCGTGACGGTGTTCGGCGGCGCGACGCTCGTGCTGCACAACGACACGTTCATCAAGTGGAAGCCAACCGTGCTGTACTGGGCGTTTTCGATCGCGCTGGTCGTCTCGCAGTTCGCGTTCAACAAGAACCTGATCGAGGCGATGATGGGCAAGCAGATCACGCTGCCGCATCGTGTGTGGGCCCAGCTCAATTACGTGTGGGCGGTGTTCTTCGTGCTGCTCGGCATCCTCAACCTG
>CALFSF010000508.1 GCA_937917025.1 uncultured Paraburkholderia sp. | reverse complement strand
CGAAGTTCGGCTTCCTGCTCGACGCGCTGCAGTACGGCGCGCCGCCGCACGGCGGTATCGCATTTGGTCTCGACCGCATCGTCACGATGATGGCACGCGCCGATTCGATCCGCGACGTGATCGCGTTCCCGAAGACGCAACGCGCGCAGTGTCTGCTCACGCAGGCGCCGAGCGAAGTGGACGAGCGCCAGCTGCGCGAACTCCACATCCGTCTGCGCCAGCCGGAACCGAAGGTTCAATAAGCGTTCTCCGAACGCCCGAACCGGCTTCAACCGCATCAGGAAAAAAGGCGCGTCATGCGCCTTTTTCCTATTTTGCGTTACAGTCGAAGCGAACCCGATCAACTGACTGACACGTATCGTGCGTGACCTGCGCGTGCACGGTGCGTTGTCCGATTACCGGTCACCATGCTGAAACCGCCGAAGATTCCGGAGTCCGTCCTTGTCGTCATCCATACGCCGCAACTCGACGTGCTGATCATCGAACGGGCCGACCGGCCGGGTTTCTGGCAATCCGTGACGGGCTCGAAGGATCACGTCGACGAACCCATCGCCGAAACGGCCATGCGTGAGGTCGGCGAGGAAACGGGTATCGTCGTCGGTTCGCCCGTGGTGCCGGCCGGCGCGCTGCTCGACTGGCAACATCGGATCGAATACGAGATTTACCCGGTGTGGCGCCATCGTTATGCAGAAGGCGTGACGCGCAACGTGGAGCACTGGTTCAGCCTTCAGGTGCCCGCACGTATCGAGGTGACGCTCGCCCCACGCGAGCACACCGCTTACGCCTGGTTGCCGTATGAAGAGGCGGCGGCGCGCTGCTTCTCGTCGTCGAACCGGCAGGCCATCCTGCAGCTGCCGACGCGCCTCGCGGCGCGCCAGCGATGAACAGCCTCGCCACGCGGCGTTTCGCGCGGCTCCGTCAGAGCCTTCGCAACCGGCGCTACTGGCGGCGATACCGCTTCACCACCGGCAACGGCGTCGAGCTCTTTCGCTCCGGCAGCGAATACTTCGACACGCTGATCCGCCGCATCGACGCCGCGACACGCGATGTCGCGCTCGAAACATACATCTTCTGCGATGACGAAGCCGGCCAGAAAGTGTCCGCCGCGCTAGTGAGAGCCGCCGCTCGGGGCGTGCGGGTACGCGTGATCACCGACGGCATCGGCACCGCGAAGCTCGCGCTTTTCAACGACTGGCCGTCGAACGGCATCGAGCACCGCATCTACAACCCGCATATCTTTGGCCGCTTCGGTTTTTCGCGCACGCACCGCAAGCTCGCGGTGATCGACGACACGTACGCGTACTGCGGCGGTATCAACATCGTCGACGACTTCGACAACAACGGGGAGCGTCTGCCGTTTCCACGCTGGGATTTCGTGGTCGAACTGAGCGGGCCGGTGGTGACCGACATCCGCGAGGCGTTCGACGTGCAGTGGCGCCGCATTCGCATCGGCTACAAGCCGGTCGAATCGTCCGGTACGGACGGCGCGGCGCCGCCCGATCTGGGCCGCGCCGCGCGTTTGCGGATGCGCCGCCGTGCGCGCGGCGACGCCCGCGGCACCGGGC
>CALFSF010000507.1 GCA_937917025.1 uncultured Paraburkholderia sp. | reverse complement strand
CCGCCTCAGTGGGAGGCGGCGCCGCGTTTGGCGTTTGGCGTTTGGCGTTTGGCGTGGCGCGCCCCGATAACAAGGTAGGCCTGCGCAGACGCTCCGCGCCCGCTTGCTGTTTCATTTCAGCCTGAAGTGTTCCCCGGGGCGCCGGTGCTACCATGCCTGCGAGTCGCGACCCAACTGCGCGCGACGCTCCTTCGATGACCCTCAAAAATCTCATCCAGCTACTCATTCTCGCGGCCCTCTGGGGCGCGTCGTTCCTGTTTATTCGTGTTGGCGTGAGCGACTTTGGCGTCGCGCCGCTGATGGCGCTGCGCGTCGGCATCGGCGCGCTGTTTCTGCTCGCCGTGCTGCTCGCGCGACGCCCGCCGCGCGAAGCGTTCGGCACACTGCGCGGCCGCGCGTGGCCGCTCGTCGTCGTGGGCCTTCTGAACTCGGCAGCGCCGTTCTGCCTCTTCGCGTATGCGGAGCTGACGCTCTCCGCCGGGGTGACGTCGGTCATCAACGCGACGACGCCGCTGTGGGGCGCGCTCGTCGGGTTCCTGTGGCTCAGGGACCGGCTCAGCGCACTGCGCAGCCTCGGCATGGTGATCGGCTTTCTCGGCGTGCTGATGCTCGTGTGGGAGCAGATCGCCGCACCGCAAGGCATGGGCGTCACGCCCGCCGCCACCGCACTCGCCGCTGCCGCCGCGCTCGGGGCGACGCTGCTGTATGGCATCGCGGCGAATTACACGAAGCGGCACCTGATGGGCGTCGACTCGCTCACCGTCGCCACCGGCACGATGATCGGCGCGACGGTTCTCCTGCTGCCGGTCGCCATCGCCACGTGGCCCGTCACCCCGATCTCCGCGGCGGCCTGGGGCGCCGTGATCGCGCTGGGCGTCGCGTGCACCGGCGTCGCATACATGTTGTTCTTCCACCTGATCGCGGTGGCCGGGCCCGCTCGCGCGATCACCGTCACGTTCGTGATTCCGGTCTTCGGCATCCTGTGGGGCGCGCTCTTTCTCGGCGAGACGGTTTCACCCGCCATGCTCGAAGGATGCGCGGTGATTCTCGTCGGGACGGCGCTCGCGACCGGCGTGATCAAACGCATCCCGGGCTTCGGCCGGCGCAGCGGCGAGGCCGGCTAGATAGCCATCCGCGCTGCCCGCGAGAACCTCGCATCACCCACGGCCCGGAGGCACGCGGGCGAAACCATCCCGTCAGCCTGCGAGGACAGGCGACGGGGGTAGCCAGGTCCGGCGAGCGGACCCTCTACGGCTTCACGTCACGTTCCGCCATGGCGCTGCGACAGCCGCTGGCGCTTCATCAAAACCGGACGGATTTCATCGGCTACGGATGTAAAAAACCCGCCTGCGGACCAGCCAGGCGGGTTTGATGTCGCATCTCGCGCGAGAATCGCGGATCAGCGCAGCTGGTCGACCACCAGCGCCATGATCTGCTTCGCCGGCGCGGACGAATCGATCTCACCCTTTTCGTCGACGACTGCCACGCGCGTCTGGTTCGGCGTTACCGCGCGGACATTGACGCGATACTGCTTCGCGACCTTCTCCTTCTTGCCGTGGAACACCTGGCTCCAGAAGCCCTGCTCGGCCGAGGACATGTCTTTCGGATCCACGTAACGCACGAAGTACAGCCCCTTCGTACGGTCGCGGTCATCCACCGTGAAGTTGCTGCGATCCAGCGCCAGACCGACGCGCAGCCACGCGCGATCGTACGGTTCGCCGAGCGTGAGTTCCGTCGACGTGTACTGGCTGCCACCCGCATCGCGCTCGTCCGGCGTCGGCGTCTGCGCGGAAAGCGCGACGTTCTGCGCCGCCGTGGCGGCCGCGGCCGATTTCGCGGCCGAAGCACCGGCTGCCGCGGCAGGCGCGGTTTGCACAGCGGCCAGCGACGCGGCGGCGGACTGCGAACCGCCCGCCTGGCTGCGCGAGTCGGCCAGCGCCAGCGAGGCCATCAGGCGTTTCAGGTATTCGGTTTCGAGGCCCGGATCATTAGGCTTCGGCTGCCATTGGCTCGAGTCGTTGTTCGGGCCGGTCAACGCTTCACGCATGCCCTTCTGGCTCACGAACACGTAGGTGCCGCCATTCGGCGCCGATTCGAGACGGGTGCGGTATTTATTGCGCTCCGACGTCACGTACGAGTTACCCATCGCCTTCGACAGCGTGTTGCGGATGAACCCGTCATTGATCTGCGCGTGCGTTTCGTTCCAGTCGGTTTCCATCACGCCCTTGTCGCGCTGGTCGACGACCAGCAGGAAACCCTGTTCCTGCCAGAAACGGCGGATTTGCGGCCATGCCTGCTCCGGCGTCTTGTTGTCGATCACGAGCCAGCTTTCCGTGCCGTCGCGCTGGATGTGCATGTTCGCAACCGCCGGCACCACTGTATTCGTGACAGGCGCCGTGTCCTGGACCTGTTTCAGCGTGGACAGTGACGTTTCGCCGCCCTGCGGCGGCAGGGAGCGCTGATCGGCCGTTTCTTCGATCATGTTCGGCGGCACGGCGAGCGACACTTCCTTCGATTTCGAGTCGCTTTTGTAGTCGATTTGAGTGGGCGACGGCGCGCTGCAGCCGGCGACGAGCCCGCCTGCCACCAGCAATGCTGCGAACCGCGAGGTAAGACGACGATCAGTCATGTTCAGGGAATCCTTCCGCTACGCCACGGCAAGTTTCCGTGGATCAACCCGTGATTTTACCGGTCCCGCGCCCGGAAGTGCAAAAACCCGCATTCGGCCGAAAACAGCGGCCGCGAATCGCGTCAAATCCGGTGCCCGCTGAACCTCACACAAGCCACACGAAAATGTCTTCCGGCGCGCCAAAAATTAACAGTTGGCAACCATTCCGGGCGCAACCAGGACAGTGATCCGAATTATCCCAAATTCCTGTTTTGTAAGATATTTCCCGACGTCCTCCCCGACAATTCTGAAATCGATCCGGATCCGGATCAAAGGGCTTCAAATTATTCAGGAAAACCAGGTGTTATCTTGAAATGACCGTTTCAACACCACCTGAAAAAGACTTTCCTGGATACATCAATGAGCAAGGTCACTCCGCTTTACGCCGTATGGGCCGCCGTACTGGCCGGTGCACTGAGCGCGCCCGGTACGTGCCGCGCGGAACTGGGCGGCACGGCCTTACCCGCGTCGGCGGCGGGCGCGGCGATCGTGCATTCGCAAAAAAGCGGCGTGTTCCAGGTCCGAACGACGACCGACGAGGGCGGCACGACGATCAACGAATACTCGACACCCGCCGGACAGATCTTCGCCTATACCTGGCAGGGCCCGACGATGCCCGACCTGAAGACGCTCCTCGGCGGCTTCTACGATTCGTGGCGCGACGGCGCCGCGTCCGCCCAGGCGAGCGGGAGCGCCCTGCACGCGACACGCATTGCACGACCCGACGTCATTGTCGAATCGGGTGGCCAGATGCGCAGTTACGTGGGACGCGCCTGGCTGCCCGGCGCGCTTCCCGCCGGCGTCTCGGCCGACGACCTGCGCTGAAGGGGCCACGCAATGGCGACAAAATTGATCCCGCTCTGCGTGTTACTGCTTTGTGCTGCCATCGCCGGCTGCGGCGGCGGGGGGACAGGCGAGACCGCCAATGCGGGCGCAAACGCGCCCGCTTCCGCGACGCCACCCACCGGGACGCCGGTTGCAGCGAGTACGCCCGTCAATCCTCCCGTGCAGCAATCGACAGTCCCCAACCAGCAGCCAGTCACCGTAACCGCGACGCCCGGACTCGCGCGCAACATGCTGACGACGAGCGTCACGGTATGCGAACCGGGCACCGGTCACTGCGCGACCATCGACGACATTCAGGTCGACACCGGGTCGGAGGGGTTACGCCTGCTCGCCTCCGCATTGCCTGCGGACATGACGTTGCCTGCGCTGCCCTCGGCGACCGGCACGGTCGGCCAGTGCGCTGTGTTCGGTACCGGCTACGCATGGGGCGCGGTGCGCAGCGCCGACGTGCGCATGGCGGGCGAAATCGCCGCGGCTTTGCCCATCCACATCATTGCCGACGCGTCCGTGCCGACCGTGCCGGCCGATTGCGGGAGCGCCGGGCTCGCACTGATGAC
>CALFSF010000506.1 GCA_937917025.1 uncultured Paraburkholderia sp. | reverse complement strand
TGCGTGTCGTCGTCGATGCCGCATCAGAGCGACTTCTCGATGATGGCGTGGCACATGCCGGTCGTGAACCCGTCGAACATCGCGGACATGCTGGAGTTCGGCCTGTACGGCTGGGCGCTGTCGCGCTTTTCGGGGGCATGGGTCGGCTACAAGGCGATCTCGGAGACGGTCGAATCCGGCTCGACGGTCGATCTCGACGCGCTGCAAACGGAATGGAGCGTGCCGACCGGTTTCGTCGCGCCCGCCGACGGGCTGCACAACCGCTGGCCCGATCTGCCGAGCCTGTCGATCGAAGCGCGGCTCGAAGCCAAGCTCGACGCGGTGCGCCACTTCGCGCGCGCGAACAGCATCGATAAATGGATCGCGCCGAGTCCGCATGCGGACGTCGGCATCATCACGTGCGGCAAGGCGCATCTGGACCTGATGGAAGCGCTGCGCCGGCTCGACCTCACCGTCGCCGATCTCGAAGCGGCCGGCGTGCGGATCTACAAGGTCGGCTTGTCGTTTCCGCTGGAAATGGGGCGTATCGATACGTTCGTCGACGGGCTGTCGGAAGTGCTGGTGATCGAGGAGAAAGGCCCGGTCATCGAACAGCAGATCAAGGACTATCTGTACAACCGCCGCGAAAGCGCGCGCCCGACCGTGCTCGGCAAGTACGCCGGGGATGGTTCGCTGCTGCTGTCGGCGCTGGGTGAGCTGCGGCCGTCGCGCATCCTGCCGGTGTTCGCGAACTGGCTCGCGCGGCACAAGCCGGCGCTCGACCGCCGTGAACGCGTGGTCGATCTGGTCGCGCCGCGGATCCTCTCGAACGCCGCCGATGCCGTGAAGCGCACGCCGTATTTCTGCTCGGGCTGCCCGCACAACACCTCGACGAAAGTGCCGGAAGGCTCGATCGCGCAGGCCGGCATCGGCTGCCACTTCATGGCTTCGTGGATGGAGCGCGATACGACGGGCCTCATCCAGATGGGCGGCGAAGGCGTCGACTGGGCATCGCATTCGATGTTCACGAAAACGCGCCACGTGTTCCAGAATCTCGGCGACGGCACGTATTTCCACTCGGGCATTCTCGCGATCCGCCAGGCGGTCGCGGCGAAAACCAACATCACATACAAGATTCTCTATAACGACGCGGTCGCGATGACCGGCGGCCAGCCGGTGGACGGCAGCATCTCGGTGCCGCAGATCGCGCGTCAGGTGGAGGCGGAGGGCGTGTCGCGCTTCGTCGTGGTCAGCGACGAGCCCGAAAAGTACGACGGCCATCATGGCCTCTTCCCCACCGGCACCACGTTCCATCACCGCGACGAAATGGATGCGGTGCAGCGCGTGCTGCGCGAGACGAACGGCGTGACCGTCCTGATCTACGACCAGACCTGTGCGGCGGAGAAGCGTCGTCGCCGGAAGAAAGGTGAGTTTCCCGACCCGGACAAGCGGCTTTTCATCAACGAAGCCGTCTGCGAAGGCTGCGGCGATTGCGGCGTGCAGTCGAACTGTCTGTCGGTCGAGCCGCTTGAAACCACATTGGGCCGCAAGCGCCGCATCGACCAGTCGTCGTGCAACAAGGACTACTCGTGTGTAAACGGCTTCTGCCCGAGCTTCGTCACGGTCGAAGGCGGCAAGCTGAAGAAGGCAGCCGGCAACGCGTTCGATCCGGCCGCGCTCGCGCAACGCGTCGACGCGCTACCGGTGCCGGCCACGCATCTCGACGCCGCGCCGTACGACATTCTGGTGACGGGCGTCGGCGGCACGGGCGTCGTCACGGTCGGCGCGCTGATCAGCATGGCCGCGCATCTGGAAGGCAAGAGCGCGTCGGTGCTCGACTTCATGGGCTTTGCACAGAAGGGCGGCTCGGTGCTGTCGTTCGTGCGGTTCGCCGCGCGCGACGAATGGCTCAATCAGGTGCGTATCGACACGCAGCAGGCCGACGTGCTGCTCGCATGCGACATGGTGGTCGGCGCGAGCAGCGATGCGCTGCAAACGGTGCGTCATGGCCGCACGCGCATCGTCGTGAACACGCATGCGATTCCGAACGCGTCGTTCGTGCAGAACCCGGACGCGAATCTTCACGCCGACGCGCTGATCGACAAGATGCGTCACGCCGCGGGAGAAGAACGTCTGTCGACGTGCGACGCGCAGGCGCTCGCGGGCCGCTTCCTTGGCGACACGATCGGCGCGAACATCCTGATGCTCGGGTTCGCGTGGCAACTGGGTCTCGTGCCGGTGTCGTTCGCGGCACTGATGCGGGCGATCGAACTGAACAATGTCGCGATCGAAGCGAACAAGCTGGCCTTCGCCATCGGCCGCGTGGCCGCCGCCGATCCGGCGGCGCTCGACGCGTTGCTACAGACACGCGCCGATGCAGTCGCGCTGCCGTTTGCGGTGGCCAGCAACGAGGCGCTCGATGTCGACGCCGTGATCGCCGATCGCGAGACGCGTCTCGCGGCATACGGCGGTGCGAAGTATGTGAAGCGCTTCCGTGCGCTGGTCGACCGGGTGCGGGCGGCGGAGCGGCAGGTTTCTTCTGCCACGGCGACGGACACGCCGGCCAGCGAACCGCTGACGCGCGCGGTCGCGACAACCTTCTTCAAGCTGCTCGCGGTCAAGGACGAATACGAAGTCGCGCGCCTCTACGCCGACGACTCGTTCAGGAAAGCGATCGAAGCGCAATTCGAAGGCGTCGCGGGCCGCGACTTTCGCATCGGCTTCAACATGGCGCCGCCGACGGTCACGCGCGCCGCGCATGGCGAGCGTCCGAAGAAGGTGAAGTTCGGCCAGTGGATGTGGCCGGTGCTGGGCGGCCTCGCGAAGATCCGCTCGCTGCGCGGCACGCCGCTCGATCCGTTCGGCCGCTCGCTCGAACGCCGGATGGAACGCGCGCTGGCGACGGACTACGAAACGACCATCGACGCCCTGCTGCGCACGTTGACACCCGCCTCGCTCGATCAGGCGATCGAGTTTGCCCAGGTCATGCAGCGCGTGCGGGGGTACGGTCCGGTGAAACTGAACAGTCTGGTCGCGGCAAAGGCACGCGAACGCGCGCTCGCGCGCGGCATGAACGTGGAACCGGCGACTTCGGCTGTCGTGCAGGAAGCGCTGTCGCACATGCGCGGCAGCGGCGCATTGAGCGGCATTCCCGTGGTGGTCGCGAAATAGGAAGGAGGCCGGGGCTGCAAGGCGCTGGCTGAAACGGCAGACCGGGCGCCGGCGCACCCGGCCTGCCGTCTTTCAATCGTCCGCAGCCGTCCTGGGGGACGGCACGGACCTGATCAGGCTGCGCCGTCTCAACGGAGGCGCTTGAGCGACGCGATACCGTCCTGGCTGTCCACGGAGCCGCCGTCCAGCACGAAATCGCCGGCCGTCAGATTGACATTGCCGAGGGCGCTGATCTTGCCCGACGCGTTGTTCAGCGTGTTGGTCACTTTCATGTTCAGCGCACTCTGCGCAAGCAGGCTGCCTTCGTTCGTGTTGTGCACGCTGTCGGCCACGATTCTGATGTCGTTTGCGCGCACCTTGCCCGCATGGTTGTCGAGCGTGCCGACGTTAAGGCTGACGCTGCCGGCTATCAGTCCGGACGTCGGGCGGCCCCATCCATCCTCTCCGCTCGAATAGGTGTCGACGTCGACAAGCGTATCGGCGTTGACGAGCGTGCCGGTCGTGACATCGATCCGGCTGGTCGCGTTGACGGCGCCGCGCGTGTTATCGAACCGGTCGCCGCGCACGGCGATGGTGTTGCCGTTCATGACACCCGCGACATTGCTGAGCGAACTGGCGGTGACGTCAAGGCGACCATCCGTATTGAGCCAGCCGTCGTTGTCGTTGACCACGCGCGCGGCGTTGATCTGCACGGACTTTTCACCGAACACCGTACCGCCGTTGCTGTTGTCGAGCGAACCGGCAGAGATGCCGACTGCACCCAGACTTTCAACCAGCCCGCCGTTGCTGTTGTCGATCGTGCCCCCGCCCGCGACGAGCCTGATGCTGTTTTCACCATAAATGAAGCCCTGGTTCGACAGCCCGGCCGACTGGATCGTCGCCGCGTTTCGCGCGCCGAGTACCCCCTGGATCGACACGTCGCCCGAGGTGGTGACCTTCGTGTCGTGCGTCGAGCGCAAGCCGCCACCAGCCTTGATCGACAGCGCGCCCGCATTCGACAGCTCGAGGTCGCCCGACAACGAATCGACCATGCCGCCGATGTTCACGCCGACGCCGTTCTCCGTGCCCACCAGGCGCACGCTGCTGCCATACATGCTGCCGAGCGCGCCGACGTCGATCGCCACTTGCGGCGCACTGCCCGTCGCGGCTTTGGCGGTTTCC
>CALFSF010000505.1 GCA_937917025.1 uncultured Paraburkholderia sp. | reverse complement strand
GTCACGTACATCCCGTCCCGGTCAGAAGCCTTATAAATCTTGGACTTAGGCTTGAGATTGCGTAGTGCAGCGTCGGTGAGCATCGAGGTTTCCTCCGGTATTTTGACGGCTTTACCGTCAGGTTTTACCGTCAGGGATCGGGAGACCTGTTGATGCCCGGAAAGCCGCGTAAAACAAGCTTTCCCGAGAAGACTTTTACCGTCAAAGACGGTAAAAGTCTGAATAGTGAATGAGAATGTCTTAATCCGGCCTCGATTTTTACCGTCAACTCTACCGCCAACCTGTTTTGCTGGCCGGCGATAGCCACCGATAGATGCCGAGACGTATTTACTTTAAAATCAATACGTTACGGCGGTTTTTCGATAGCTGGCGATAGTCCTCAAAGGACGTCAATTCACTCCCACTCAATCGTCGCCGGCGGCTTCCCCGAAATATCGTAAACAACCCGATTGATCCCGCGCACCTCATTGATGATCCGGTTCGACACGTGCCCAAGCAGTTCATGCGGCAGATGCGCCCAGTGCGCCGTCATGAAATCGAGCGTCTGCACCGCGCGCAGCGCCACGACATACTCATAAGTCCGCCCGTCGCCCATCACGCCCACGCTCTTCACCGGCAGAAACACCGCGAACGCCTGGCTCGTCAGGTCGTACCACGACTTGCCGGTCTCCTTGTCGATGAACGTGCGCAGCGTTTCAATGAAAATCGCATCCGCGCGGCGCAGCAGGTCGGCGAAATCGCGGCGCACTTCGCCGAGAATCCGCACGCCCAGACCCGGTCCCGGGAACGGATGGCGATACACCATCGAAGCCGGCAGACCCAGCTTCACACCCAGTTCCCGCACTTCGTCCTTGAAGAGTTCGCGCAGCGGCTCGAGCAGCTTCAGGTTGAGCGTTTCCGGCAGGCCGCCCACGTTGTGGTGGCTCTTGATCGTGTGCGCCGCCTTCTTGCCCTTGCCTGCCGATTCGATCACGTCCGGATAGATCGTGCCCTGCGCGAGCCATTTCGCGTCGGTCAGCTTGCCCGCTTCGGCCTGGAACACCTCGACGAACTCCGCGCCGATGATCTTGCGCTTCGCTTCCGGATCGGTCACGCCGGCCAGCTTCGACAGGAACGCTTCGCTCGCGTCGACGTGAATCACCTTCACGCCGAGGTGATCGGCAAACGTAGCCATCACCTGTTCGGCTTCGTTAAGACGCAGCAGGCCGTGATCGACGAACACACAGGTCAACTGGTCACCGATCGCGCGATGCAGCAGCGCCGCGGCCACCGACGAATCCACGCCGCCCGACAGCCCCAGGATCACGTGCTCGCTGCCGACCTGCTCGCGGATCTTCTCGACGGCTTCGTCGACGTAGTGACCCATCTCCCAGTCCGGCTTCGCGTCGCAGATGCCGAGCACGAAACGCTCGAGCATCGCGCGGCCCTGCACCGTGTGCGTGACTTCCGGGTGCCATTGCAGACCGTAGAAATGACGTGCCTCGTCGGCCATGGCAGCCACCGGGCACGATTCCGTCGAGGCCATCAGCTTGAATCCCGGCGGCATTTCGAGCACCTTGTCGCCGTGGCTCATCCAGACCTTGAGCATGCCGTGGCCTTCGGCCGTGCGGAAATCCTCGATGCCATCCAGAAAGCTCGTGTGATTGCGCGCCCGCACTTCGGCGTAACCGAATTCGCGCAGATGGCCGTTGTCGACCTTGCCGCCGAGCTGTTCGGCCATCGTCTGCATGCCGTAGCAGATGCCGAGCACCGGCACGCCCAGATCGAACACGGCTTGCGGCGCGCGCGGGGTGTCTTCGTCGACGACCGAGTTCGGGCCGCCCGACAGGATCACGCCCTTCGGCGCGAATTCGCGGATAAATTCGTCGCTGACGTCGTACGGATGGATTTCCGACAGCACGTGCGCCTCGCGGATGCGTCGTGCGATCAGTTGGGTGACTTGCGAACCGAAGTCGAGAATCAGAATCTTGTCATGCATGGCAGCGGACTGAATCAAAAGTGAACGGATACGGAACGCTGCACCAGAACGATTTCCGGCACAGCGATGAATTCAATACCAGCCGGTGAGCTGCGCGAAGCGAACCGTCGCAGGTCATGGCGAAAAGACGTGATGAAGCCGATGTGACGGCAAGCGAGACAGGCAGACACAATCCGTCAGCGTGAGCCAATGATGCGAGCGACGCAGACGCTCGCCCGTCAGCCATGAAACGGCGGACGCGGCGCACCAGGTGAATCGGCTGCGGCATCACGGGCTTCGTCGCGGGCAACGTCGTGGCCGGTCACCGTGGTGCGGGTTTCGACCGTGCGCGTTTCGGCGGTCACGACGCCGGGTTGATGCCCAGCCGTGAAATCCGGCTCGGCTGGCAAGCCGGTCGCGGGACTGACCGGACGCGACGCCGCCGCTCCCTGCTCCGTCCCGTACACACGCGGCTCGCTGTCCACGCCGCGATTCAGCTCGCGATCCGCCTGCCGCGCGTTCGCGGCGTCCTTGCCGGCGCGTTTCTGCTCGCGCCCGGCAGCCGCGACTTCGGCCACCCGCTCCCGCTCACGCCGGCGCACCACGCGCGCAAGACGCACGCCGCCCAGACCGATGATCACCAGCACGAGCGCGACAACCGCCGACACCAGCTGACCAAACGCCGTCAGCGAAGGCTTGTGCAGGCCAATCAGCCAGACCAGCATCAGCACGCCGGTCAGCCAGTTGACGTGCCCGACGATACGCGCCACCGCGCGCGTCATCGCACCATCGATCGCCGCGTGAAACGCGAGCCACGCGAGGCCGAGAAGCGCCAGACCGAACGCCTGGCCGACGAGTGCGGGATCGACCTGCACCAGTTGCAGCGCGTTGTACAGCGAGGTCCACGGCGTGAGCAGAAACAGCAGCCCGAACGCCAGCAGCAACAACGCGTCGATGACGAGTACAGCGCGCAGCAATGGCTTCATCGGCGTCTGCTCCTTTAGTCCACGTGGTAGTTGGGCGCTTCCTTCGTGATCTGCACATCGTGCACGTGCGATTCACGCATGCCCGCTGCCGTGATCTGGACGAACTCGGCCTTGTCATGCAGTTCGTTGATCGTCTTGCACCCGCAGTAACCCATGCTGGCGCGCACGCCGCCGATCAGCTGGAACAGGATCGCGTTGACCGAACCCTTGTACGCGACGCGACCCTCGATGCCTTCCGGCACGAGCTTGTCGATGTTCGCGGAGTTGTCCTGGAAGTAACGGTCTGCGGCCCCGTCCTTCATCGCGCCGACCGAGCCCATGCCACGGTACGACTTGTACTGACGGCCCTGATACAGGAACACGTCGCCCGGCGATTCTTCGGTGCCGGCGAGCATGCTGCCCATCATGACCGCGTCCGCGCCCGCGGCGAGCGCCTTGCTGACATCGCCCGAAAAGCGCACGCCGCCATCGGAGATGACCGGCACGCCCGTGCCGCGCAATGCTTCCGATACGTTCGAAACGGCCGAGATCTGCGGCACGCCGACACCCGCGACGATCCGCGTCGTGCAGATCGAGCCCGGGCCGATGCCGACCTTGACGCCGTCCGCGCCGTATTCGACGAGCGCCTTCGCCGCTTCGGCGGTTGCGATGTTGCCGCCGATCACCTCGACGTGCGGGAAGTTCTTCTTGACCCAGCGCACGCGCTCGAGCACGCCCTTGCTGTGACCGTGCGCCG
>CALFSF010000504.1 GCA_937917025.1 uncultured Paraburkholderia sp. | reverse complement strand
TTTTGTACCCGCACATGCATTCGCATGTGCAGTTAAACGGGAAACAGGAAGCAACGTAACGCGCTCAGCCTGTGCTGTCCCCGCAACGGTACGCGACCCGCGGATCATTCGTCCGCGCATGTCATTCAACGCCACTGCCTGCGTCGTGCGGGTGGGAAGGCGAATGACATGCGGTCGTCAGCCCGGATACCGGCCAGACGCAAGGGGCGACCGTTGCGATCGCCGAACGCCCGATCCGCGGGGGACGGAATGAGGCGCCTGACGTGTGGCAACGCATGATTCATCTCTTTCCTGAAGCCGTCATGACGACGGCTTCCCTGCTTTGCCTCCCTGACTGCACCGCGCGGCCCGTGCCGCGCTGCACGCCATGAGCCGCGCCTGGTTGATCGGCGCGGGCCCCGGCGACGTCGAACTGATGACGCTCAAGGCGACGCGCGCACTCGGCGAAGCCGACGTCGTGCTCGTCGACGACCTCGTGAATCCCGATGTGCTGCAATTCGCGCGCAAGGATGCGCAAATCGTCTACGTGGGCAAACGCGGCGGGCAGCCGTCCACGTCGCAGGCCGGCATTGTCGAGGCAATGCTCGCCCATTTACGGGCCGGACGCAGTGTCGCCCGGCTAAAGGGCGGCGATCCGTTCGTGTTCGGACGCGGCGGCGAGGAACAGCAGGCGCTCGCCGCCGCTGGCGTGCAAGTCGAAATCATCAACGGCATCACGGCGGGCATCGCAGCGCCGGCCGCGATC
Organism: uncultured Paraburkholderia sp.; assembly: GCA_937917025.1. GTDB lineage: Bacteria > Pseudomonadota > Gammaproteobacteria > Burkholderiales > Burkholderiaceae > Paraburkholderia. Next base: position 7,200 of record CALFSF010000504.1, on the reverse strand, counting down.
GGCATTCCGGTCACGCATCGCGATCACGCGCAGGGCGTGGTTTTCGTCACCGGACACGGCGCGGGCAGCAACGAGCCCGACTGGCATGCGCTCGTCGCCACGCGCATGACACTGGTGATTTATATGGGCATGCGCCGGCTGGGCGAGATCGCGGCTGCGCTCGTGCAGGCCGGCATGTCCGCGGAAACACCATGCGCCGCCATCGAATCCGCGACACGGCCCGAGCAGCGGCACGTTCGCGCGACGCTCGATACGCTCGTGGCCCGCGTCGCGGCGGCGGGGCTCGGCTCGCCTGCGATCGTCGTGATCGGTGGCGTCGCGACGCTCGGCGAGACGCCCGTTTCGCGCGGCGACATCACATGAAAACGCTGACAGTCGGCATCGGTTGCAGGCGCAACGTGTCCGCCCGGCAGATCGAGTCCGCCGTGCGCGCGGCGCTCGCGCTCGCGGGCCGTTCGCTCGACGACGTGAGCGCCGTCGCCACGATCGAATCGAAAGCGCACGAGCCTGGCATCGCTGGATTCTGCGCTTGCTACACGCTCGCGTTGCGCACGTTCACCGCAGAACAGATCGACGCATGCGGCGACCTGCCCACGCCATCCAGTGCGGTGCGCGCGAAACTTGGCGTCGACGGCGTATGCGAGCCGTGCGCGCTGCTCGCGCTGCCTGGCGCCGCGCTGATTGTCCCCAAAACCGTGCTCGATGGCGTGACGGTCGCCATCGCCAGCGCGCCGCGATTACCCCGCAACCCGACCGCCTCCGGGCAACAGGACACGCCATGAAAACAGATCCCGAATCGCATCAACGCATGACACAGCGCCGTCGCGAGGGCCACGAGAAGAAACAGGCTTCGGCGACGGCCGAAAAAGGCCTGCTGATCGTCAACACGGGCACCGGCAAGGGCAAGACCACCGCCGCGTTCGGCATGGCCGTGCGCGTGCTCGGACACGGCATGAAACTGGGCGTGGTGCAGTTCATCAAGGGCGCGCTTCATACGTCCGAGCGCGACTTCCTCGGCGCGCAGGCCCATTGCGAATTCATCACGATGGGCGACGGCTACACATGGAATACGCAGGACCGCGACAAGGACATCGCGACGGCCCGCAAGGGCTGGAACGAGGCGCGCCGCATGATCGAAAGCGGCGACTATCAGATGGTCATTCTCGACGAGCTGAATACCGTGCTGAAGTATGAATATCTTCCGCTCGACGAAGTGCTCGAAGTGCTGGGCGCGCGTCCGGACATGGTGCACGTTGTCGTGACGGGCCGTCACGCACCCGATGCGCTGATCGAAGCGGCCGACCTCGTCACCGAAATGCGGATCGTCAAGCATCCGTATCGCGAGCAGGGCGTGAAGGCGCAACGCGGCGTGGAATTCTGAACGATGTCCGCGTGCCCCGCCCTTTTCATTAGCGCACCGGCCTCGGGTCAGGGCAAGACCACGATTACCGCCGGTCTCGCGCGCCATCACGCGCGGATGGGGCGACGCGTACGCGTCTTCAAGACAGGGCCCGATTTTCTCGACCCGATGATTCTTGCGCGGGCGAGCGGCACGGCGGTGCAGTCGCTCGATCTGTGGATGGTCGGCGAGCGGGCGTGCCGCGCGCTGCTGGCCGAAGCGGCAGGAAGCGCCGACCTGATCCTGATCGAAGGCGTGATGGGTCTTTTCGACGGCACGCCTTCCAGCGCCGATCTGGCGACGACGTTCAACGTGCCGGTGGTCGGCGTGATTTCGGCCAAAGCCATGGCGCAGACGTTTGGCGCGATCGCCTTCGGCCTCGCGCATTTCCGGCAAGGGGTGCCGTTTCATGGCGTGTTCGCGAACCGCGTCGGGTCGGCGCGGCATGCGCAAATGCTTGAAGACGCGCTGCCTGGCGGTTTGCGCTGGATGGGACATATCGCGAGCGCGAGCGACATCGAGTTGCCGGACCGCCATCTCGGTCTCCATCAGGCCGGCGAAATCGCCGACCTCGACGCGCGCATCGATCGCGCCGCCGATGCATTGGCCGGCACGCCGCTTGCCGATCTGCCGGCGTCCATCGATTTTGGCGAGGCATCACACGAGGCGATGCCGCGTCTGCTCGACGGCATGCAGATCGCCATTGCACGCGACGCGGCGTTTTCGTTTATTTATCCGGCCAACGTCACGCTTCTTGAGAAGCTCGGTGCGCGCGTCGCGTATTTTTCGCCGCTCGCCGACGAACCCGTACCCGCGGCCGCCGACGCGCTCTGGCTGCCCGGCGGCTATCCGGAACTGCATGCGCAAACGCTTTCGCGCAACACGGTCAGCGCGGCGGCGATTCGCGCCCATGCGCGGGCCGGCAAAACACTGATTGCCGAATGCGGCGGCATGCTGTATCTGCTGGATACACTCACCGACATCGGCGGCACGCGCACGCCGATGCTCGGGCTGCTGCCTGGTCATGCGACGATGCAATCCCGTCTCGCGTCGCTCGGCATGCAGCAGATCAACGGTAAGCACGGCGCGATGCATGGGCACACGTTCCATTACTCACGCATGGAGACGACGATGACGCCGCTGACGACTGCCGTGTGCGCGCAATCGACTGCACCGGGCGAAGCGGTGTTTCGAACAGGCAGCATCGTCGCGACTTACATGCACGGTTACTGGCCCTCCAACCCGGCTTTCACGGCTGCACTCTTTCATGGCGAAGCGTTTTAGCGACCCGGACCGCGCGGCCGTCTATCGCGCCATTCACGAGCGACGCGACATGCGGCACTTCGTCAGCGATCCGGTCGATCCCGCTGTATTGAAGCGTTTGCTGGATGCCGCCCATCACGCACCGAGCGTCGGTTTCATGCAGCCATGGCGCATTGGCCGCATCACCGATGCTTCGCTTCGCACCGCCCTGCATGCCGCTGTCGAGCGCGAGCGGCTCAATACCGCCGACGCGCTCGGCAAGCGTCGCGACGAGTTCATGAAGCTGAAAGTGGAAGGCATGCTCGAGTGCGGCGAGCTGCTCGTCATGGCGCTCATGGACGATCGGGAAAAACACATTTTCGGCCGCCGTACGCTGCCGGAAATGGACCTCGCTTCCGTTGCGTGCGCGATCCAGAACATGTGGCTCGCGGCGCGCGCGGAAGGTCTCGGGATGGGATGGGTTTCGCTCTTCGACGTCGACGAAGTGCGCACGCTGCTGCGCATGCCAGCCGGTGCGCGGCCGGTGGCCATTCTGTGTCTCGGGCACGTCGAAGCGTTTTACGATCAACCGATGCTCGAAACCGAACGCTGGGCATCGCGGATGCCGCTCGAAGCGTGTGTGTTCGAGAATTGCTGGCCCGAAGAAGATGCGCCTCGCGATGATGGCGTGAACGTCAACGTCAGCGCCGTTAAAGACGCTTGAGCCTCACGCGGTTATCGCAGACTCGACGCCTGCGCGCGGCGCCCCCACCCTCACCTTCAATCCGGCCGCCGAAAATGCGTCGGCGGGTTCCGGCGGCAACGGTTCATCCGTGACCAGCAGGTCGACTTCTTCAGGGCTGAATGCCCGCACCAGCGCGCTGTGGCCGAATTTTGCGTGATCGGCCGCCACGACGCGCTGCTCCGCCTGCGCGAAGGCGGCTTGCGCAAACGTCGCATCCCACGGCAGCGAATCCATGAAGTGCCCGTGATTGTCGATCGCCGTCACGGAAACGATCGCGTAGCGCACGTGGAACTGGCGCATGAAGGTCAGCACGTTCTCGCCGAACGCGGAAGCGTCATCCGGACGCAATTCCCCGCCCGTCATGAAAACGCGGTTCTCGTTGCGTGGCGCGAGCGTGCGCGCGATTTCCGCGGAATTCGTGACGACAGTAAGCCGCGAGTGCGCACACAACGCCTGCGCGATGTGAACACAGGTGGTGCCGCTGTCGAGAATCAGTGAATCGCCGTCTTCGACCAGTTCGCCGATGCGCGCCGCGATGATCTGCTTGCCCGCGCGACTCTCCAGCATGCGGCGCTGGAACGGCGGTTCGTCGACGTGGCCGGGCAGCATGACGCCGCCGTGAACCTTGACGAGCAGTCCGTCGCCGATCATCGGTTTGACCGTGCGGCGAATGGTTTCGTCGGAGACATCGAAAAGCCGCGCCAGCGCGGTAATCGTGCAGGTCTGCTGCGCGCGCACGATGCGCATGATTTCAGCCTGGCGCTGCGTGGGGAACATGGGCGTGTCATCAGGTCTCGGATGACCGCAGTCTACCAAGGCGTCGGCTATCTGGATAGTCAATCCCTCGTATTTTCACACAAAGCAACATGTTTGTTCCAATTTTTGGCTTGTTTACAGCAGACGCGAGAAAATTTCTTGAAATTACCGGCTTTTTCCGCAATATACTTTGGGTTAATATCCACATATTTCCACACATATTCACGGTATTCAACCATGACAACCCCTCTTCCCCAGCATGCGCGTGTGGTGATCGTCGGCGGCGGCATTGTGGGCTGTTCCGTGGCGTATCACCTGACGAAGCTCGGCTGGACCGACGTCGTGCTGCTCGAACAGGGTCAGTTGTCGTGCGGCACGACGTGGCATGCGGCCGGTCTTGTCGGCCAGTTGCGCGCGCAGGAAAGCATGACGAAACTGATCCGCTATTCGACCGCGCTCTATGCGCAGCTCGAAGCGGAAACAGGGCTGGGTACCGGCTGGAAGCAGTGTGGATCGCTGTCGGTCGCACGCACGGCCGAGCGCATGACGCAACTGAAACGCACGGCCGCTGTGGCCCGTGCGTACGGCGTCGCCTGCGACGTGATCGGCCCGAAAGAAGCCGGTGAACTGTGGCCGGTGATGCGCACGGACGATCTGCTCGGTGCTGTCTGGCTGCCTGGCGACGGCAAGGCGAATCCGACCGATCTCACCCAGGCGCTCGCGCGCGGCGCGCGAACCGGCGGTGCGCGCATCGTCGAAAACACGCGCGTGACCGCGATTCACACGCGGCCGTCTGCTTCAGGCGGGCGCGAAGCGTGCGGCCTCGTGTGGCAAAACAAGGATGGCGATGCAGGCACGCTCAAAGCGGACGTCATCGTCAATTGCGCGGGACAGTGGGCAAAGGCCGTCGGCCGTCTGTGCGGCGTGACGGTTCCGCTGCATTCCGCCGAGCATTACTACATCGTTACTGAACGCATCGCCGGTGTGCATCCGGATCTGCCGGTCATGCGCGACCCGGATGGCTTCATCTATTTCAAGGAAGAAGTCGGCGGTCTTGTCATGGGCGGATTCGAGCCGGACGCGAAACCGTGGGGCATGAATGGCATTCCCGAGAACTTCGAGTTCCAGCTGCTCCCCGACGACTGGGACCAGTTTCAGATCCTGATGGAAAACGCGCTGCAACGCGTGCCCGCGCTCGAAACCGCGCAGGTCAGGCAGTTCTATAACGGACCGGAATCGTTCACGCCGGACAACAACTTCATTCTGGGCGAGGCGCCCGAACTGAAACGCTTTTTCGTCGGCGCCGGGTTCAATTCGATGGGTATCGCATCGGCCGGCGGCGCGGGCATGGCGCTCGCGGAATGGATCGTCGCGGGCGAACCGACGATGGACCTGTGGCCCGTCGACATTCGCCGCTTCGCGCGCTTTAACGGTAACGACACGTGGCTGCACGACCGCGTCAAGGAAACGCTCGGGCTGCATTACGCGATGCCATGGCCGAATCGCGAACTGGACAGCGCGCGGCCGTTTCGCCGCTCGCCGCTTTACGCGCTTCTCAAGGAAGACGGTGCGTGTTTCGGCAGCAAGATGGGTTGGGAGCGCGCGAATTTCTTTGCGCCCTCGCCAGCGGAAGCGCAGATCGACTATGCGTTCGGCCAGCAGAACTGGCTGGCGTGGAGCGGCGCGGAACACCGCGCGTGCCGCGAGGCCGTCGCGCTCTTCGACATGACGTCGTTCTCCAAATTTCTGGTGAAGGGGCGCGACGCCGAGACCGTATTGCAACACATCGTTGCCAACGATGTCGCGGTGCCGCCCGGCACGACGGTCTATACCGGCATGCTCAACGAGCGCGGCACGTACGAATCGGATTTCACGCTCACGCGGCTTGCCGATGACCAGTATCTGATCGTCACCGGTTCCGCGCAGACCACACGCGATTTCGACACGATCGAAAAGCTCATTCCACAGGACAGTCACTGCACGCTCGTCGACGTCACCGGCCAGTATGCGGTGCTTGCAGTGATGGGACCGCATTCGCGCGCGCTTTTGCAGCGTGTTTCCAGAGCAGACTTCAGCAACGAAGCGTTTGCCTTCGGGCAAAGCCGGGAAGTCGATATCGGCTATGCGACGGTGCGGGCGACGCGATTGACCTATGTCGGCGAGCTGGGATGGGAATTGTATGTGCCGGTCGAGTTTGCCGTGGGCGTGTATGAAACGCTACATGCGGCGGGCAAGGAATTTGGACTCGTGAACGCGGGGTACTACGCGATCGAATCGCTGCGGATCGAAAAGGGATATCGCGCGTGGGGACGTGAGCTGACACCGGACTCGAACCCGTTCGAGGCGGGCCTTGGATTTGCGTGCAAGCTGGCTGGCGACGCCGCTTTTCGCGGGCGCGACGCGTTGCTGAAACTGAAGGCCGAGCCGTTGCGGCGACGCATGGTCGTGCTCACCGTCGATGGCGCCAGCGACCGGATGCTCTGGGGCGGCGAAGCGATCCTGCGCGACGGCATGGTGGTGGGATTCGTCTCGTCCGCCGCCTTTGGGCACACGTTCGGATGTCCAGTTGCGATGGGCTACGTATCGAACGCCGCGGGCACGATCGATGACGCGTTTCTGGCAGGCGGCCGGTTTGCCGTCGATGTTGCAGGAGACATGTTGCCGGCGACGCTACACGTCAAGGCGCCGTACGATCCGAAGTCATCAAGGATCAAAGCCTGATCGCGTGTTGCGCATGACGCGGCGCGGTGGGTCCCCGCGCTATCCGCGCCGCCCTGCCCGTGCAATGTCACGCGGTGCCGCACCCAGCAGCCGGTTGACCCAATGCGCCATATGGCTCTGATGCGCAAAGCCCGTCTCCAGCGCAATCTGCGTGACGCTCAGCCGTCCCTCCAGCAGCAACGCTCGCGCCCGCTCGACCCTGCGCTGGATCACATACCGATGCACCGGCGTGCCGAGCGTCTCCCTGAACAACGCCTTGAAATGCGGCACGCTCAGGCCAGCGACGGCAGCGAGTTCCGTTAGCGTGAGCGGCAAGTCGAGGTTGGCCTCGATGTAG
>CALFSF010000503.1 GCA_937917025.1 uncultured Paraburkholderia sp. | reverse complement strand
ATGTCGCAGACCGGATCGACCGCGAGAAAGAGAATGAACGCCGCCTCGAACGGCAGTTGCAGATACGCGCAGGTCATGCCGATCAGCGAGACGGTCACGAGGCCCGTCATGCCCGCCGACGCAAAGCCCGCCAGCACCGAAGCGAGCAGCACGGTGCAAACCTCGACCACGCCGAGCGTATGGCCGTAAAGCTGGGCGATGAAGAGCGTGGCGCACACGTAGTACACCATCGGGCCGACGCGCAGCAGCGACACGGCGAGCGGCACCAGCAGCTCGACGCGCGAGCGCGCGAAGCCGAGCCCGTCGACGAGCGTTTCGATCATGCTCGGCATGCAGGCCGCGCTGTTGCGCGTGGCGAGCGCGAGCGCGAACGGCGCGCGCAGCGCGTCGAGCGTCGCGCCCAGGCCCTGGTTCGAACGCTTCCAGATGACGACGACCGCGAATATCAGCAGCAGCACCGCCACGAGGAAGAACGCGATGACGAACTGCAGCATCGCGTGCAGCGGCCCGACGCCCGACTTGCCGAGTTGCGCCGCGCTCATGCAGAAGAGGATCACCGGCAGCGGATAGCTCAACCAGTGCATCAGTTTCTGGCACGCGTGATAGATCGTTTCCAGCGACTGGCTGAGGCCGACGGAAATGCGCTCCGGCACGCGGCCCACGGCAAGGCCGAACAGCAGCGCGAACACCAGCGCCTTGAGCGCGTCGCCGTTGGCGAGCGCGGCGAAAATGTTGGTCGGCACAAGGCTCGTCAGCACGTCCGTGAAGCTGAGCGACTTCGGCGGAATGTCGGTGCCGTACAGGCTCATCACGGTGTCGCTCGACGTCGCGTCGCCGCCCACCATCATGCCGAACGTATGCATCGTGCTGCTCGACAGGTTCGCGCCCGGGTTGAGCAGCAGCAGCACGATTGCGCCGACCACCGCGACGAGCGCCGATGCGCCCGCGAATACCGTCACCACGCGCAACAGCAGCCGCGAAGCGCCGCCGTCGCGAAAGAGCCGCTGCAAACTGAAGATGACCGCCGAGATCATGAACGGCAGCGTCGTCATCTTGAGCAGATCGACGTAGATGTCGCTCAGCACGACGAGGTGCTGCGATTCGGCGGGAAAAAGCAGGCCCGCCGCGCCGCCGAGCACGAGGCTGCCGATCACGACCCAGGGGTTGAGCACCAGGGCGTAGATCTTGCTGGAAGTGAGTGTCATGTGCCGGATCCGGTTGGCGAAATCAGTAAATCAGTAACTGGGTGCCTGCAGAACGGCGGCGACGTCGAGCCGCTTCGCGCGATCCGCGAGGAACTGGTTGACGAACGCGAGCAGCGCGGGCTCGGTGATATTGACCGCGACGGCGAGCGTGTCCTCGAGGTCTTTCAGCGTCACCACGCGCAGGCGCAGCGACGCAGTCGGATCGGATTTCAGCACGCGCTTGACCTCGAACTCGTCGCGAAACGCGGCGGTGATGTCGCCGTCGTTCAATGCCTTGAGCACCGCGTCCCACGTCGGGTAGCTCATCAGCTTCGCGTGCGGGAAGTTGCTCAACGCGTACTCGGCATAGGACGACTTCGCCACCACGCCAAGCGTGCCGTCATAGGAGCGGATCACCTCGGGCACCGGGCGGCCATGCGCGAGTTGCGCGAACTTCACGCGGTTGAGCAGCAGCGCGCGATTCAGGCGCAGATAGGGCTCGCTGAAACTGATGATTTCCGTGCGCGGCAACGTGCGCGACAACTTGCTGACCGCGAGATCTGCCTGCCCTTTCGCGAGCAGGCTGACCACGCCGTCGAACGTCATTGCATCGCGGTTGAAGCGCACTTTCACGTTGAGCTTCTGCGCGAGTTCTTTCGCGAGGTCGATGTCGAGGCCGACGAGCTGTCCGTTGTGCTCTTCGAAGAACGGCGGCTGGTCGACGCCCAGCACCGCGACCACCAGCTCGCCCCGGTTGACGATGCGCGCGAACTCCGGCGCGAGAAGACGACCGTCGGGCATCTGGACGAGGCCGGTCGGCGTCACGACCAGTGCGGCCCCGGACGTGGGCGTGGGCGCTGGTACGCGCGCGGCAAGCGCGGCGGGCGTGGTATCGGCGGCGAATGCGGGCGCGGGCACGCCGGACGTCGCGACGAGAAGCGCCGTACACGTCGCGCACGTCATCGTGACGTGGGATCGAACGGCGGCAGCAACGCGCCGCCGGCAGAGTGAAGCAATGTCTGAGATGAATTTCGCGAACGACATGGGGCAGCCGATATCAGTTAGTCGAGGAAGAAGCGGGAAGCGACGTCACGTCGCCCGTATAGGTTGACTGCGTCGGTGCAGGCGCGACAGCGGGCGTTATGGTGGGCCCCGTGGAAACAGCGGCGACAGGTTGCGCGGATGCCTCGGGCGACGGCGACGCGCTACGTGCCGCAGCGTCGCCACCGGACCACGCGGGCGCCACGAAACGCACGCCGATCTCGACGCCCAGCAGGAAAAGGAGTCCGCATAACAGCACGGC
>CALFSF010000502.1 GCA_937917025.1 uncultured Paraburkholderia sp. | reverse complement strand
GATCTACACTCTTTCCCTCCACGACGCTCTTCCGATCTCTGTTGTTCCTGTTCATGCTGATCAATTTCGCCGACAAGGCCGTGATCGGCCTCGCGGCCGTGCCGATGATGCACGACCTGGGGTTGACGCCCGAGCAGCTGGGCCTCGTCGGCAGCAGCTTTTTCGTGCTGTTCTCGATCTCGGGGATCGTCTTCGGCTTTATCGCCAACCGGGTCAAGACAAAGTGGCTGCTGGCGATCCTTTCGGTCGTGTGGGCGGCCGTGCAGTTTCCGCTGGTCGGCGCGGTGTCGTTTCCGCTGCTGATCGCGTGCCGCGTGCTGCTCGGCGCGGGCGAAGGACCGGCCTACGCGCTCGCCATCCACGCCACCTACAAGTGGTTCGACAACAGCCGGCGCAACATCCCGACCGCGATCGTGCAGCAGGGCGCGAACATGGGCATGCTCGTGGCGGGGCCGTGCCTCACGTGGCTGATGATTCACTACGACTGGCACGCGGCGTTTCTTGCGCTTGGCGTCGTCGGCGCGATCTGGACCACGCTCTGGCTGCTGTTCGGCGCGGAAGGCACCGTCGACGAATCTTCGGCGCACGATGCGCCCGGCGCGTCGTCACGTTCCGCGCCCGCGCCCGCTCGCACGGATGCGCGTGTGCCCGTTCGCGTGCCATACCGCGCGCTGATGTCCGATCCGACGCTCATCGGCATTTTTCTGCTTTCGTTCGCGGGATTTCTCGTGCTTTCGCTGTGCTTCACCTGGTTTCCCGCCTATCTGCGACTCGGCCTCGGCTACTCCGCGACCGACGCGGGCTGGCTCTTCTCGATCATCGTCGGCGCGGCGATTCCTGCTTCGCTGGTGATGTCGTGGTTCTCGCAGTATCTGTTTGGTAAAGGCGTGTCGTCGCGCGCGTCACGCGGCTTCATCACGAGCGGTGCGATCGCGTTGACCGCGCTTGCATTTCTCTGCACGACCGCCGATATCGGCGCCCCTTTGAAGATCGTCTGCCTGACATTGGGTGCAGGCTTTGGTCAGCTGATCTTTCTGTTCGGCCCGTTGATGATCGGTGAAGTCACGCCGCCTGCGCAGCGGGGCGCATGGCTCGCCATCAACAATTCGGTCGCGACGCTCGCCGGATTTGTCGCGCCCGCGCTGATGGGGCGCTTCGTCGGCGCCGCGCACAGCCGCGCGGCCGGCTTCGAACACGGGTTTCTGTTTCTCGGCTCGGTGCTCGTCGTGGCAAGTGTCGCCGCGTTCTGGCTGATTCATCCCGAACGCTCGACGCGCCGGTTGAGCCGTATCGCCGCGTCGCGCGACAGCCGCGAACGCAGCGGCATCGGTCAGCCCGCGTGCTTGCCGGACGAAGCGCCCGGCGCGGGCTGATCGACACCGGCCCGGACGCTATCGCCGGGTTCGCGCATGTGACGAATCATGGCGATCTTCGCTGCCACGCTGGCGAGGATCGCCAGTGCACCTATCGTATCGAGCAGGGCTGAAAGCATCACACCTCTCCTGGTTCACATTCCCGATGACAGCGGGCGATGCGTGATTCGCCCGCCTGACAGCGATAAAACGGCGCGCCGCGGCGATTATTTGAACGCGGGTCCATAAGCGCGCACGAAAAACGCCAGCGTGATGCACACCGTCAGCAGCAGGGTGGCGGACCGGATCAGGGTGGCGGGCGCGCGGCGGCCGATCTGCGCGCCGCCGTAACCGCCCGCGATCGCGGCGACGAGCATCAGCAGCGTCTGCGGCCAGTGCACGGCGTGCGCGATGACGAAGGTCAGCACGGCCATCGCGTTCGCGGCACTGACGAGCAGCGTGCGCGGGGCGTTCAGGCGCTTGAGGACGCCGCTGTCGATGAGCCCCCACACGGCCAGCATCATGATGCCGACCGCCCCGCCGAAATATCCGCCGTAGATGCCCAGCGCGAACTGCACCGCCATCACGGCCGAAGGCCAGATACGCCAGTGCCGGCGAAGCCGTTCACCGAGCCTGCGTCCGAAAGCGAGCGCGACGCTTGCGACCAGAAGCAGCCAGGGCAGCACGAAATTGAACGCTTTCGGCGACGTCCACAACAGCAGCAGCGCGCCGATGATGCCGCCCGCGAGCGTGATCGCCAGCAGCGGACGCAGCGACACCGTGCCGATCGGGCCGAGCCCGTCGCGATACGCCCATGCGCTCGCGACACCGCCAGGGAACAGCGCGACCGTGCTCGATGCGTTCGCCTGAACCGGTGGCACGCCAGCCAGGATCAGCGCGGGCAGGCTCACGAACGAGCCGCCTCCAGCGAGCGCATTCATCGCGCCTGCCAGTAATCCCGCGCCTGAGAGTAATAAAAGCTGGTTCATTCGACGATCGTAGCCACGGCTTCACCCATCCGCAATCTGGCTTTTCCAATGCTAGACTTCGGAAAAACCGAAGGGAGGTGCGCGTGCGATTCGATCTGACCGATCTGCGTCTTTTTCTTAGCGTGATCGAGCATGGCAGCCTGACGCAGGGCGCGCGGGCAATGAATCTCGCGCTGGCGTCCGCGAGCGGGCGTGTTTCAGGGATGGAATCCGCGCTGGGCGCGCCGCTTCTGGAGCGCACACGCCGGGGCGTGCGCACGACCGCGGCCGGCGACGCGCTGGTGCGACATGCACGCCTGATCCTCGAGCAGGTTCAGCAGATGCGCGGCGAACTGCACACGTATGCCACCGGCCTGAAAGGGCGCATCCGGCTGTTGTCGAACACCGCCGCGCTCGCTGCGTTCCTGCCGCGGCAGTTGTGCGACTTTCTCGCGCGTTATCCCGATCTTTCCGTCGACCTGGAGGAGCGTCCGAGCAGCGAGATCGTGCTCGCGATCGCGGAAGGGCGCGCCGAAGTGGGGATCGTCGCGGATATCGCCGACCTGACGACGCTGCAAACCCATCTGCTCGCGCGCGATCAGCTGGTGGTCGTCGCGAGCACGCGGCATCGTATCGCCGGGCAGGCGAGCGTGGCGTTCGCCGATATCGTCGGCGAGGCGTTCGTGGGTTTGTCGGATGCGGCGCTGGAAACGCATCTGGGCCAGCGCGCATCCCGCCTTGGACGGCAGATGAATTACCGCCTCAAGCTGAGAAGCGTGGAGAACGTGGGAATGCTCGTCGAAGCGGGCATCGGGATCGCGATTCTTTCGGAGGCGTCGGCGGCGGCGCTGCGCCGGCCGGGCCTCGAGATCCTGCCGCTTTCGGAGCCGTGGGGGTCGCGGCAGCTCAGTCTGTGCGCCCGCGATTTCGCGACGTTGACGCCGCACGCAAGACTGCTCGCGGCGCATCTCAAGGCGAGCAACGCGTTGCCGGATGGTGCGTCTTCATAGCCGGTGATCTGAGTGTCGCGGTAGGCATTGTCTCAGGCGTTCGAACGCGTGCGCTGTCTGCGAAATGTATGCAGGCCCTGCTACGCGTTGCGTTTGTTCAGGCGTTCGAGCATCGCGATCGCGGCGGCCGGATTGTATGCCTTGAACCCGCTGATCACGTAGAGATAGACGTCGCGGGGCGTGTCTGCCGCGTTCGCGTCGCCGTACACATCGAGCCCCTCCGGCGTGCCGCCCGATGCCCATGTGCGCGCACGCGCCACCCACTGATCGAGCGCATTGCCGGAATAACCTTTCGACTGCGCTTCGGTCGTGCCCATGATCCGCGCGTAGACGAACGGCGCGCTCGGGTCGGCGATCTGCGGATACTTCGAATCGCCGGCCATCACAATCGCTACTTCGTATCGGCGCGCGAGCGCGACGAACGCCGGGTTGCAAAAGCTCTCGTGCCGCACTTCGACTGCATGGCGGATCGCGTGTCCGTCGATGCGCTTTGGCAGCAGCTTGAGAAAGCCTTCGAAATCGTCGGGATCGAACTGTTTGGTCGTGGCGAATTGCCAGTTGACGGGTCCGAGTTTGTCCTTCAGTTCGAGCACGCCGCTTGCGAAGAACCGCTCGATGGAGTCACCGGCTTCCGACAGCACTCTGCGGTTCGTCGCGAATCGCGGCGCTTTCAGAGAGAAGACGAAGTCGTCAGGCGTTTCGTCGTGCCACTTCGCGAACGTGGCCGGCTTCTGCGAGCCGTAAAACGTGCCGTTCACTTCGATGGTGGTCAGCTGGCAGCTCGCGTATTCGAGTTCGCGTTTCTGCGCGAGCCCCTCGGGGTAAAACACGCCGCGCCACGGCTCGAACGTCCAGCCGCCAATGCCCACACGGATTCGCGCGGTGCTGTCTGCTGGCTTTGGCGTTGTTTTCGCGGCTGTCTTTGCCGCGGGCTTCGTTGCCGTCTTTGCCGCTGTCTTTCGCGTCGCCATTGAATCACTCCTTTCCGGGCAGCCGATGCGCTCAAGTGTAGTAAATGAGCGAGGAATCATCGCAGGAAGCAGGTGGAACCGATCGGACCGGTCGAGGAAGCCGACGAAGGGGCGATGCGCGTCCAGCACGCGTTCTGGAGCACGCGTTACGACGTCGTCGTTTCGTCGGCGGTGGCCGATGCTGCCGTGGCGCGCGATCCATCGGTCCGCACGACGCCTGCTTCACCGCCGCCTTCCTGCGATGGCGTTTTCTCACGCGGAAAATGCACGCTCAGCACGGTCGAGCCCGCAGCCGACCGAACGTTCAGCGTTCCGCCAAGCCGCCGCGTGCGGGCCCGCATGCTGCGCATGCCCGTGCCCGGATGCTCCGCCAGCGCGTCGGGATCGAAGCCGATACCGTTGTCCTTCACCACCAGCCGCACGCCGGCATCGTCGCCATGCAGATCGATGTCGACGCGGCTTGCCTGACTGTGCTTGAGTACATTCGTCAGCGCCTCCTGAAGCGTGCGCATCACGTCGAGACTATGCGAGGCCGGCAGATAACACTGTTCGATCCCGCTGACGCTCCAGTGACATTCGATCCGATGGCATTCGAAGAGGCGCGTCAGCCGGTGCCGCAGCGGGCCGATCTGCGCGTCGAGCGCGTACTCTCCCGACTGATGGCTCGACGCCGTATCGATGATGATGCGCAGGTCGTCGCGCAACTCCTTGAGGATCGACAGGAACTGTTCCGGTGCGATGTCCTGCGGCGCGCGTTCGAGCGTCGCGATGCTGCTCACCAGCGTGCCGCCCAGACCGTCGTGAAGATCGTGCGCGAGATTGAGCCGCTCGCCGAGGCGCGCATTCGCCACTTCGAGCGTGTGCTGGCGCTGTAGCGTCGTCTCGAGTTCGGCGCATGCGGCGTTGATGCGAACCGTGAGCCTGTCGTTGAACTGCTCGATGCCGCGCAGATTCGCGACGAAGCGCCACGCCAGCACCAGCGCCATGCCGATCGACAGCAACTGCGACGTCAGCGCGGCGTAGTAGCGGTTGTCGTTCAGAACGCCGAGGAACGTCAGCAGATCGTGCGCGCCGGCCGCGACAAAGATCGCGATGCAGAACGACAGGATGCGATGGTCGGTGCGGCGGCTTCGCCACGTGAAGAACAGATACGCGAAGCAGGTTGTGAAGTAGACACCGGCCTGCATGACGGTCAGCGCCGCGCGCATGGCGCTCATGTGGCTGTGCGGCGTCATCAGCATCGCAACGGTGCTGGACGCGACCAGTATCCACAGCGCGGCTTCGATGCGCGGCAGGCGCCGCTCGCAGAACCGCGTGACGAACATCGTGAACGACGCACTGTAGACGATCAGCGCGATCGAGTTCGCGGCTTCCCATCCGTCGGTCGTTGCGAACGGCCACGGGGTCGTCGCGACCTGATTGAGCGCGACCCACCACCACGCGAGCGACATCAGGCTGAACCAGCCGTACGGCGCTTCCTGTCTGCGCATCAGCCACAGCGACAGAAAGAAGCAGCCCAGCGTCGCGGTGACCGCAAGGCTGAAGAGCTGAAAATCGTGACGCAGCCGGTGGGCGCTTTCATAGCGCGCGGCGATCGTCGCGGGGTCGCCGATCGAAAATGGCCCGAGGCCCGGTTGATACGCGGCTTGACCCGCGGCGCGCACCAGCAGCGTATTCGCACCTTCGCGCAGCAGCGGCGGCGCGAGCAACTGATGGCGCGGGGTGTTCCAGGCGCGCGTCAGCGGTTCGGCGAGATGCGCGTCGCGCATCAGCAGCGTGCCGTTCAGATAAACCGCGCCCGCCATGTTCAGATAGTCGAGCATCAGCGCGACGGGCCGCGTGGTGTCCGCCTGCTGCCATGTGAGCCGGTACCAGACGTCGCCGTCGAAGTCGGACCAGCGCCGCGACCAGTCGTCGGGTAACGAAACGGCAACCCATCCGGTGGCCGGCGGCGTATCGGCCGGCTGCGCGGCGCGTGCCGCCTCGATGTGCGTGAAGGTTACGAAAGAGGGTGACGTCTGCGCGTTCGCTGCATTCGCCTGAAGCAGCGCGAACGCCATGACGAACGTCGCAGCAAGCGGCCAGAGTGAAGCACGCCGCGCGATCAGGGTAGCAAGCCATGCGTGCGCGCTTCGAACACGGCCTGCGTGCGCGAATTCACCGCCAGTTTCTTGTAGATGTTCTTGATGTGGCATTCGACCGTCAACCTCGACAGGGACAGCAAACCGGCGATTTCCCGATTGGTCAGCCCCTTGCCCACCAGCGACAGGATTTCGATTTCCCGTGCGCTAAGCGGCGATGCGGTGACGGTGCGTGGCGCGGTGACGACCTCCGGCGTGGACGAAGGCGCTGCGGTGCCGACCAGGTCGAGAATGCGTCTGGCGACGAATGGATCGATCGGCGCGCCGCCGCGCAACGCGCTGCGAACCGAGAGCGATATTTCGATGTCGTCGCGTTCCTTGAGCAGATAACCGGTGGCGCCCGCCTGCAGCGCGGTCACGATGATGTGCTCGGTGCTCCACGCGGAGATTACCAGAATCGGCATGGCCGGATCGCGCTCGTGCAGCGAACGGATCAGATCGATACCGTTGCCGTCCGGCAGCCCGACGTCGATCAGCGCCATCGCGAACGGCTCGTCCGCAAGCAGCGCCTGCGCCGCGCCGATGCTGCCGGCAAACATGAGCGCTTCGTCCGTGTAGCCGAGGGTCGCGAGGATGCCGCGCATGCGCTCCTGCATCAACGGTTCGTCTTCGACGACCAGCAGCGGGCTCGGGAGGATCGATTCGCTGACATCGGGAAAAGCGTGGCTCATGGGCAAAAGTCGTGGTTTCGATTGTGTGTGGTGGTGGATTTGCGCGGTCGCATGCCGGGCCGTGGCCTCCGGCGGCAACATACCTGAAGCGGGCTGGATCGGTCCGGGGGCGCCCGGTTCGGGTCATGCGGACTGCGCAGTCGAGACTATCGGGCGTGGGCGCCCGGTTGCGAATACCTGGTTCCTGGTATTGTTGTGAATATACCGATGCGCTCAAATCGGCACTTTACCGGTGCTGCAGGCGAATGGATGGTTCAGCCCGCACCCGGCGGACACGGATAGGGGTAGTCGCGTGGCGTGGATTTCGAAGCGCCGCGTGTGTGTTGGAGCCGGCGCGTTCGCGTCCGGCTCTTTTTTTGCGCGTGCGTGTCAAAGCAGCCGGTAGTAGAACGTCGTGTCGCACAACGCACCGTCCGGCATCAGCGCGTAGTCCGGTACGACGCCCGCGCGCTGCCATCCCGCGCGCGCGTACAGCCGTTCGGCGTCGCCGCCCGTCACGGTGTCGAGTACGAGCACGGTCTTGCCTTCATCGCGTGCGACGTGTTCGATCGCCTCCATCAGACGTTGCGCGACGCCGCGGCGTCGCGCGCGGCGATGCACCAGCATCTTCGCGACGTCGGCGCGATGCGGCTGGTTGTCCGGTTGCGCGACGATCAGCTGCACGGTGCCGGCAATCGCGCCGTCCCGATCCTCGGCGACGAGCAGGACACGTTCATCGCGCGCGACGGCTTCGGCGACGCCGCGCCAGAACGCCAGCGCCTTCTCGCGTGGAAGCGGCAGCATGAAACTCACCGACGCGCCACCTTCGACGCAATCCACCAGCACATCCGCCAGCGCGTTCACGCGCGCCATGGCTGCGTCGCCGTCGAGCCGGCGAATGGTTACGGTATCGCTCATGCGTGCCTCCTCGTGCGTGCCGGGGACAAGGTTGCCAGCGCAACGAGATATCGCGCCGGCGCCGATGTGGGATTGCTGAAGACGGTCGGGCAGTCGAGGCGCATCGTCAGGCAGTCGCCGGCTTCGAGATGCCAGTGTTCGTCGCCGACGGCGAGATCCATCGCGCCTTCGATCATCCATACCTGCTGGTGCGTCTCCGCTTCGCGCGCGCCGGTCTCGTACGCGACGCGCTGGCCGGCAGGAAATGAAACCTCGACGAGCTGGATCGGCGAAACCGCGGCAGGCGAGAGGCTGCGCCGCACGTAGCCGGAAACCGGATCGGTCCATAGGGGCTGAGCGGCGGCGCGCGCCACCGGTGACGGACGGGCGGCGGCCTCGCTGCTTTCCTCGAAGAGCGACGACAGGTTCACGCCCAGCGCGACGGCGAGCCGGTCGAGCACGGTCGCGGTCGGGCTGCTCTCGCCGCGCTCGATCAGCGAGATGTTCGAGCGGCTCACGCGGCTGCGTTCGGCGAGCGCGTCGAGCGAGAAGCCGCGCGCGTCGCGCAGTTCGCGCAGACGGCGGGCAATGCGGGTATTGATGTCCATAACATCCAGTTTAACGGAAATAAAAATCCAGTAAACTGGAAATTACCCAGATATACAGAAAAAAGCGGTGCGAGATGTGGCGATCCGGTCCACAATTGCGCTTGATATACTAAATTCAATATTTCGTCGTGATCTTCGCACATGGCCGGACGCGCCCCACCGCGTTACCCGACCGTGCAAGTCCAACTGGAGGCGACGCATCTTGTCTGAACTTCACAGTGAGGTAGCGGCAACGCCGCTGACGTTGTCGTTGCGGCCGATCGGCGCGAGCGTGAGTCTGCGGGACCGCGCGTACGCGATGCTGCGCCAGGCGATCGCCGATGCGGACATCTATCAGACGCGCGAAGACGTGCGTCTCGACGACCGTGTGCTGAGCGAGTCGCTGGGCGTGAGCCGCACGCCGGTTCGCGAAGCGATGACGCGGCTCGAACAGGAAGGGTTTCTGCGCACCGTGCCGCGACGCGGCATCTATATAGTGCGCAAGAGCAAGCGCGAGATCGTCGAGATGATCCAGATGTGGGCGGCGCTGGAAAGCATGGCGGCGCGTCTTGCCACGCTGCACGCCACCGATTCGGAAATTGCCCGGCTGCGCCGCATGTTCGATCATTTCCACGACACGACCCCCACCGATCACATCGCCGATTACTCGGACGCGAATATTGCGTTTCACCACGCCATTGTCGAGCTGTCGAAATCGCAGGTCATTCTCGACACGATTAAAAATATCTTTATTCACGTGCGCGCCATTCGCCGGTTGACGATTTCGCAGAGCGATCGTGCATCGCGTTCGATTGTCGATCATCTGCGCATCATTGAAGCGCTGGAGTGCCGCGATACCGAACTTGCCGAAAGGCTCGCCCGTCAGCATTCACTCGATCTCGCCGCGTTTGTCGAGGCGAATTGCGATTTTCTCGACTGATCGACACATAAAAACCGTCTGACTGGAAGACGGCTAACGACAAGCCCGGGACGTTGCCAACGACCGGGCTTTTAGCCGTGCGCGCGCGCTTCGTGGTCCTGAATGACGAAATTCAATGCATAAGCGATAGCGAATGAAGACGATAACGAATTTTGATTATTCGTAAATCCGCAATGTACTTAGCATGACTCGTATAAGCCGGCGCAGCACGACTCAATGCAGCGCATCCGAACGCACGAAGCACGACGCCGGCATCGATCAATATAGCGGAGACAAGACACATGAACGTTCTCACCCAGCAACCGCCCGCCCCTTCTTTTATAGGGAACCGGTGGACTCAACTCGTCATTGGCATTGTGTGCATGGCGCTCGTCGC
>CALFSF010000501.1 GCA_937917025.1 uncultured Paraburkholderia sp. | reverse complement strand
AGTTGCGCACGACAGTGGCTTCGGCCGACATCGGCGACATCAGCTTGAGCTTCTTCAGCTCGGCGTCGGCCTTCTTTTTGGCTTCCTTCGGCATGCGGGCGGCCGTGATGCGCTTCTCGAGTTCTTCGAGATCCGCACCTTCCTCGCCTTCGCCGAGTTCCTTCTGGATCGCCTTGACCTGCTCGTTCAGGTAGTACTCGCGCTGGCTCTTTTCCATCTGCCGCTTGACGCGCCCGCGGATGCGCTTTTCGACCTGGAGAATGTCGATCTCGGCTTCGAGTTGCGCGAGCAGATGCTCGAGGCGCTCGATGACCGGGAACATCTCGAGGATGTGCTGCTTCTGGTCGAGCTTCAACGGCAGATGCGCGGCGATCGTATCGGCCAGACGCCCTGCTTCATCGATGCCAGACAGCGACGTGAGAATCTCCGGCGGGATCTTCTTGTTGAGCTTCACGTACTGGTCGAACTGCGACACGATCGCGCGGCGCAGCGCTTCAGTTTCGGCGCTGTCGGCGTGGTCGGGTTCGAGCGGCATGACTTCGCACGAAAACTGCGTTTCCTGTTCTTCGATGGAAAGCGTCTTCGCGCGCTGAAGACCTTCGACGAGCACCTTCACGGTACCGTCGGGCAGCTTCAGCATTTGCAGGATGTTGGCGATACACCCTGTTTCGTACATGTCCTTTTCGGTCGGCTCATCTTTCGCAGCCGTTTTCTGGGCGACGAGCATGATGTGCTTGCCGCCTTCCATCGCTGCTTCGAGAGCCTTGATCGACTTCGGGCGGCCTACGAAGAGCGGAATCACCATGTGCGGGAATACGACTACGTCACGCAGCGGGAGCAGCGGGAGCGTAATGCGTTCCGGCGGAAGGAGTTGGGTTCCTGACATTTCATTTCCCCATGAGTGGAATCAGTTCGTTCGATAGGTGAGGTCAGCAAAAAAGATTGCAAGGCCTCCGCGTGTGGGAAAAGTTCAGTGACTCCGAAAGTTCAGTGACTCCAATAGAGAAAACCACCATCCTGACTACAAGATAAACGAAAAAGCCGTTCACGTCGCCATGAACGGCTTTTTGCAGAACCCGGAAAGCCGATCAATTCGAACCCGCGACCTTGGGCGCGTCTTCGTAGATCAACAGCGGTTTGCCGTCGCCATCGATGACGTTGTCGTCGATGATGACCTTGCTTACGCCCTTCATCGTCGGCAACTCGTACATCACGTCGAGCAAGGCCTGTTCCAGGATCGATCGCAGACCCCGTGCGCCCGTCTTGCGACGGATCGCCTTGCGCGCGACAGCCTGCAGCGCGCCCGGACGGATCTCCAGTTCGACGCGCTCCATGTTGAAGAGCTTGTGATACTGCTTGACGAGCGCGTTCTTCGGTTCGACGAGGATCTTCATCAGCGCGACTTCGTCGAGCTTGCCGAGCGTCGCCACCACCGGCAGACGGCCGATCAGTTCCGGAATCAGGCCGAACTTGATCAGATCTTCCGGTTCGACTTCACGCAGCACTTCGCCGGCGTCACGGTCCTGCTTGCTCTTGACGCTCGCACCAAAGCCGATGCCGGTCTTTTCCGTACGGTCGACGATGACCTTTTCGAGGCCGTCGAACGCGCCGCCGCAGATGAACAGGATGTTGGTCGTGTCGACCTGGATGAAATCCTGGTTCGGATGCTTACGGCCACCTTGCGGCGGCACCGACGCCATCGTGCCCTCGACCAGCTTCAGCAACGCCTGCTGCACGCCTTCGCCCGATACGTCGCGAGTGATCGAAGGGTTGTCCGACTTGCGGCTGATCTTGTCGATTTCGTCGATGTAGACAATGCCGCGCTGCGCCTTGTCGACTTCGTAATTGCAGTTTTGCAGCAGCTTCTGAATGATGTTCTCGACATCCTCGCCGACATAGCCGGCTTCCGTCAGCGTCGTTGCATCAGCAATGACGAACGGGACGTTCAGAAGACGCGCGAGCGTCTGCGCGAGCAGCGTCTTGCCGGAGCCCGTCGGGCCGATCAGCAGGATGTTGCTCTTCGACAGCTCGATTTCGTCTTTCTTGTCGAGATGCTTCAGGCGCTTGTAGTGGTTGTACACCGCGACCGCGAGGATTTTCTTCGCGCGCTCCTGGCCGATCACGTATTGATCGAGGATTTCGCGGATTTCCTGCGGACTCGGCAGATCGGACCTGGACAGGCCCGTTTCCGCGCCGGAGCCAGCAGCCTCGTCGCGGATGATTTCGTTGCACAGATCGATACATTCATCGCAGATGAATACCGACGGGCCGGCAATCAGCTTTTTGACTTCATGCTGACTCTTGCCACAGAACGAGCAATACAACAGCTTTTCGCTGTTAGAACCTTTTTTGTCCGCCATAGATGTGTGAGCCTCCGGACACTCGATTACATAATACGCCGTTTGCTCCAGCCTCGCAGTCGGCCCAGGACGACGCGCAAAGGCTGGGGCGGCGTGTTCGCCGCAGGCGCTCAGGGACGGGTCAGATACTTCTCATTGGATTGTCGTCCGACCCTTTGCCCTGTTTTGGGGCACATTGCCCCGATCAGGGACGCTTGTGCCGGACCTGATCACCGCG